>DAOVXR010000054.1 GCA_030636065.1 Sedimentisphaerales bacterium
ACACTTTTCACACTTTTCACACTTTTCACACTTTTCACACTTTTCACACTTTTCACACTTTTCACACTTTTCACACTTTTCACACTTTTCACACTTTTCACACTTTTCACACTTTTTTAAACTCTCATTTGTTTTATCTCGTCGTAGGCATCCATAAGTTTATTACGAATCTGCATTAGTGTTTGAAACGCGAGTTCCGCCTTTTTGACTGCGGTAAAGACTTCAGCGACGTTATCTGACTCCCCGGTAGCGAGGTTGACAGTTGCCTCATCGGCCTCGGTTTGCAGTCGGTTGACTTCGTTGATGCTTTTCATAAGCAGGCTTTTGAAGTCCTGCCCTGGTTCCACTTTATCGGCGCCGCCGGGCCGTAACGCCCCTGGTTGCGGGCCGATTACCCCGCTTTTACCGATAGCATTATATTGCTCAACCATATTTCAGCCCCTTTTATGCCAGCAATCTCAATGTACTGTTTAGCATAGCTTTGGTTACATCGACAGCGGTGATATTCGCTTCGTAGGCTCGATGCGCCTCGATGGCGTTGACCATTTCCGTCATTTGATCGATACCGGGCATTTTTACATACCCGTCTTTATCGGCGTATGGATGGGATGGTTTATATTCCATCCGATACACCTGTTCTTTGATAATTTGTGAAACATGCACACCCTGATCGGAGCGGTCGGAGCCGTCCCTGCCGCATTGAAAAATCACGCTGCGTCGCTGATAAGGCCCACCATCCGGGCTGTCAACCGTATCGATGTTAGCGAGGTTCATCGCGCACGTATTCATCCGGACGCGTTGTGCCACCAGTCCAGACGTCGAAATATCAATAGCGTTAAACATTCAGTTTTTCCAGTCTTTATAATCTTTATAATGTCTATAAAATTCTGCCGCTGATAGCCGTTTTGAGCAGTCCGTATTGTTGCCTGAGTAATTCCGTAGTCAGGCTGTGCAGCAGTGCGTTTTTGCTCATGGCGCTCATTTGTTTTTCCACAAAACGGTTATTCCCATCTTGAAACAGGATATTACTGTTCTTTATCTCGGTCGGTTCAGCCCTCAGCCACCCATTTCGGTCCCAACTGATTTGACGTGTGGGCCGCATTTCGAGTGGTGCTCCGACGCCGCCGCCGGCACGGCGTTTAACAGCCTTGCGTAGCGACGAAAAGAATTCTTCCGCTGACAGGTCTTTCACTTTGTAGTCAACCGTATCGAAATTACTGATATTATTGACCAGCACTTCATGACGGGCCTCGGTGAAGCTCATCACTTGTTGCAATACCGGCAACGTACCGCGATTTAATAAACCTTCCAATATCATCAACTTTTCCTTAAGCGGTCTTTCTCGGAATCATTGAACCGGGAGTCCGGACGAGACCACGAACTACAATTGAGCAAATTTTGTGCCATCGCCGCTCACCTTGTGCCATCAATTTATCTAATCACCCATAATCGCCCTTTCCGCATTACGGGGCGACATCCACCATCGCCTTATTGACATTATTTACATTTTTGTTATTCCGGCATCCCGCCGGCTGCCCGAACAAGTCGGCAATTATTGCGCGGTGGTCGGCAGGAATAAGCCTTGCGTCAACCTTATGCGTAAGACGACTGTTCGGTCCTCCATCGTTTGAGTTTCATCCCCAGCGTCCTGACTCCGATACCCAGCGACTGAGCGGTTTTAATCCGATGGCCGCTAAATTTTTCCAGCGTTTTTTCGATCATTTTCCGTTCCATCTCAGCCAGCGTATTGCATTCGGACAGCGTCTCACCACCTTTTACCTGCGCGTCGTCCTGCGGCAACTGGATCCATCCCCTGATCATTTCCGGAGTAACCACTTCTGAATCTCCTAATATGGCAACCCGCTCCATCAGGTTCTCCAGTTCTCGGACATTGCCCGGCCAGGAGTACTTTTGGAGCAATTCAACTGATTCGGTATTCAGAATCCGTAGCTTTGAACCTTCCCGGTCGGCGATTCTGCGGAGGAAATATTCACACATACTTTCCAGATCATGTTCAACCCTGTCTCGTAACGGTGGCAAGTCAATAGGAACAACATTGAGACGATAATAGAGGTCTTCGCGGAATTTCCCCTGACTGACCCAGTCGGTCAGATCGCGGTTGGTCGTAGCCAATATTCTGACATCTACTGAGCGACTCAGGCAGCTGCCGACCCGTTCGAATTCCCGTTCCTGCAATACTCTCAGCAGTTTGGACTGCAATTGTAAATCCATCTCGCTGATCTCATCTAACAGCAGTGTTCCCCCGTCCGCCAGTTCGAATCGTCCTTTTCTTGCCCGATCGGCCCCGGTAAAGGCCCCTTTTTCATGCCCGAACAACTCGCTTTCCAACAGCGAACTGGACAAAGCCGCGCAGTTGACACATAACAGTGGTTTATTGGAGCGTGGACTTTGCGCGTGGATAGCGCGTGCTACCAGTTCCTTACCTGTTCCGGACTCGCCGCGGATCAGAACCGTTGCGCTGGTTTGCGCAAGAAGACTGATTTTATCGAGAACCGCTTTCATAGCTGGACTGTTTCCGATAAACTCTCTGCCACGCTGCCAGTCCCGGACACTCATCCGATATGCCTCATTTTCTTTGATGAGCCGACCGTGCTCGAGCGCCTTACCGATCAGAAGGATAATCTCATCGGAGTTGAAAGGCTTCTGAATATAATCGAACGCACCGTTGCGCATCGCCTCGACTGCGGTGGGAACCGAGGCGTATGCCGTCATCATTACCACGGGAATCTCCAGCCCTTTTTTGCGCAATTCCGCGAGAAACATCAGCCCATCCATTTTCGGCATCTTCAGATCGGTAATAATAGCGTCGAAAGCAGAGCTTTCAAGACTTTCCAATGCCTGATGCGCACTGCCGCACGTGGTTACTTCATACCCGCTACGATTCAACGTCGCCTGCAGCGAATCACGCATCATCTCTTTGTCGTCAACTACCAATATATGTGCCATTCCCATTGTTCCTTGTAGCCTTTCAGCTGCTAATACATCAGTCCCGCAGGGACGATTGAAAAAAACTGTACCGCAGGCGTCTCGCCTGCAATTAAATAACTTCGCAAAGCGAAACTTTCTCTTTTCTTAATCTGCGTAATCTGCGGATTATTTTTATCTTCTCTTCTTTGCTTCCTTCATTATCTTCTGTTAAATTTATTCTTTTGTCTTTTCTTAATCCGTGAAATCGGTGCAATCCGTGGTTAAATATTCTCTGTATTTTTCTTATCTTCGCCGGGGGCCTGACCATTATGGCAATAAAATGGTGAACTTCGCTCCTCGCGGCCGATTATGAGCCGCCGTGATTATCCCGCCCTGACATTCCACAAGGCGATGAACGATAGCCAACCCTAATCCTGTACCTGTGTCCTTGGTGGTGAAGAAGGGATTGAATATCTTACTCATTTGTTCGGGACAGATACCTCCTCCCGTATCAGCCACGCATATACGCGTATTAAAGTTCGATTTGTCGCGACAACAACGGGCGGACACTGTAACGCAACCTTGTTCTCCCACCGCTTCGACGGCTTCGACAGCGTTTAAGATCAGATTCAGCAGTATGCGTTTCATCATGTTGAAATCGACACGAGCGATCAATTTCCGATCGACGTCATCGTGATTGATTGACACCAGACAGTTTTCTGTTCGGGGCCGAACATAGTCCAGAACCTCACTTAGTAGCGCCGAGAGGTTGACTTCGGTTTTGGCACAGGACTGATCCTGCGTGAAGGCCAGAATATCGCTTACGATAGCATCCAGGGTTCCGATCCCTCTCGACATCTTCTCCACCCACTGCCGCGCCTCATCCTGCCCCGACAATTCTCGATCTAAGAGCGAGGCATACAGTTGCAGCCCGCCTAATGGATTCCGTATTTCGTGCGCCATCCCAGCCGCCATTTCACCCAGGGCAGCCAGCCGACTTTTGCGTTCTAATTGTTCGTTTTTCTGCCTCAGTTCTATCCGCAGTCGGGCAACTTCTTTATTGAGTTGCTGATACGAGTTATGTAGCCGGCTCGTAGTCTCGTTATATGATGCCAGTACCGAGGACAACTGATCGATAGCCGCCGCGGACGTCTGGGCCAACTCCGGATTTTCATTCAACGCCAATCTATTCATAATAATTTACGCGTATTCCTTGCATCTTTCTGTCATTCCTGCGTAGGCAGGAATCCATCTTTTTCACTCTCCTAACGGGTGGCAGCGTCTGATGTAATCATCAGGCGATGGCGATTTTTCATTATTCGTCATTGATTTCTCATTTTTCTTTTCTTCTCTTCCCTCTTTCTCACCTTTCACACCCTTCCCACTTTTCTTACTTTTTTTCTCTTCCTTCGCTATCTTCTGTTCAATTCTTTTGTCTTTTCTTAATCAGTGAAATCCGTGCAATCCGTGCAATCCGTGGTTAAATTTCTATATTCTCTTTTCTTTCTTTTTTCGTGTATTTCGTGTATTTCGTGGTTCTCTCTTCTTCGCTATCTTTCGTTTAATCTGTTCTTCTCTTCTCTTTTCTTTATTCGTGTTAATTCGCGTTCATTCGTGGCTAAAATTCTTCTCTTCTCTTCCTCACAACCCACCACTCACCACTCTTTTATCCCTCATTTCCGTGTATCTACGAATCGATTCTGGCTCGGCCCAGCCGTTTGTGCGTATGCCTGGTTCATTCGTTGCCCTGCCGTCGTGTTTTTGATTTCGCCGGCGACTTTTTGTTTTTGGGTATCGAGTGTTTTATAGTCTTTTTCGTCATGTGATATTATTTCGCTGAGTATTTCGCGAACGGAATCTATCAGCCGTTGAGTCTCACGGCGTTCATCTGGCGTGAGTGATGTTGCCACCTTCGGCCATTCAGCCCGAATCGGAGCCAGTTCTTTGCCGACCCCCATAAGTTGATCTATTAGTCGCTGTCGGGCAGCCAGTATTTTCAGGAGCATTTCCGGATCGCGCCCATCTACGAGGTATCGCTGTTTTTGGGCCAGTTCTCGGAGTTGGCCGTACAGGAAATACTGTCGGGTAAGCAGTTCGATCAGCTTATCGCCTTTTTCCTTATTTTGCTCGATTGTCATCGGGTACTCCCTTACAGCAAGATTATTACAAGCCAACTTTTAAGCGGTACGCGCCGCCGCCTTCTATTTGATGTTCTTTTCTTTCTGTATTCTATTTCTTTCTGTATTCTATTTCTTCAATTCGACGTTGAACGTTGGACGTTCAACTCTTCCTATTCTTTTTCTTTAAACCATCATTTTTTATTCTTATCAGCGGTTCGTACGCTTGACACAAAGATTTTGATTAACTCTTCTGTTTCCTGCAAAACATCATTCATACATTCGCGTACTTTTACAAGCGGCACACTTTGAATCAGCATCAGCCACCTTTTTGTTTCTCTCAATTCTTTGAGCGAAATACGAAGTTTATGGATGAAATCTTTTGCTGATTCTGCCGCCTGGGCTTCGCCGTGATTTGGGTAGGGCGATGTCCCGGACCTCAATAATTGTCCTGCGACATGGTTACCGGTTCTGGTATTTGGAAGTTGTTCTACAACTTTAATGATTCGCACCGAGTATTTCAGCAGGCGTTCTTCGAGATCGTATTTTCGTTCATTCATTCCCATTTTTTCTACATTACACATTCGATATTAAGTTTTTTCTCTTTATTCAACATTTCTTTGATTTCCGCCATAGGCGGATTGAATGTTGGACGTTCAACTCTTGCTTTGATTCGATATTCAATTCTTTCTTTATTCAATATTTCTTCAATTCGACGTTGAGCGTTGAACGTTGGACGTTGGACGTTCAACTCTTGCTTTGATTCGATATTCAATTCTTTCTGCATTCAATATTTCTTCAATTCGACGTTGAGCGTTGAACGTTGGACGTTGGACGTTCAACTCTTGCTTTGATTCGATATTCAATTCTTTCTTTATTCAATATTTCTTCAATTCGACGTTGAGCGTTGGACGTTGAACGTTGGACGTTCAACTCTTCCTGCATTCGATATTCGGCTTTTCTTTTCTCACCACTCACAACTCACCACTCTTCTTCCTCACCACAACCCCGACTTTTCCGTCCACGCAAACCATTGTTGCCATTGCTGACGGTTCAGGGACACTTCCGAGACTGCCAGGGTGGCATCTGACATTTTGGTAAGTTGCCAAATTGCCCTTCGGTTCGCCGAAGCTGCTTCTGCTGGATCGCCCAGCCTGGAATGGCAGTTCACAATCTGTATGAACGCCGTCAGGGCTGTCGGGGTCAATTGATACCGCAGAGCGATTTCTTCGTAGAACAGTACTGCTTGTTTATACGATCCCAGATCGAACAGGCAATCGGCTCGATACATCCAGCTATGACGCAGATAGAGGTTATCTAATTTTGTACGTCGGTATTCGGGTATTTTCTCATAAAAATCAACTGCTTCGCTGTAATAGTTCTGCGCTTGTTTGAGATAGTTTCTTCTCAGATGGGTTGTTTTTTCTCTACTTACCGTTGCGCCTGCGTCCTGAGCGAGTTCATATAGAATCGCGTCTAAGTCCAGGCCGCTTTTGCGATAGGAATCACCGACCAGGAACATATATTTACCTAATACCGGCTCATCAGGATAGCGATCGATTGCTTCGATAAGTCGAGTTATGGCTTGTGGATAATTTTTGTTATTGTAGTAGAACTCACCCAGCTCGAATAACGCTTCCCGGAACACATTAGCAAGCGGGCGTAGCGCGACATCTTCCAGCACTGACAGCAGCAGTTCTTCCGCCTTTTTATTATCCGGTTCTTCTTTTACCAGACAACAGTGTGCCAGCGGCACGATACTCTGAAGGGCCGCCGGTGAGCGGGGATGTTTTTCTCGCAGGGCTTGATAATAGCTTACCGCCTGACCGAACTCGCCCAGGGCCTGATGCGCCTGGGCCAGATAATACATTGCTCTGGGCCAGCGGGATTTACCTTCGCACTGATCGACAAAACGGCGCCATACATCTTTTGCTTTATTGGAGTTACCTGCCTTGTCGTAACAGGTAGCCGCAAACCAGAGACTGTCTTCGTACAATTCATCTTCACCTGCTGCCAGCGAGACAACTCTCAGGAATTGTTCTGCCGCCTGCTCGAAGTGTTTCGTTATCAGTTCTTGTTGTTGCTGGAGCCATTGTTCGTCGTCTGCGCTTTGTGTATCGAGAGCCGCGCGTTGGTTTTGCTTCATATCGCGCAACATTTCCTCTGCCAACTTTAGATGAACACGTGCAAACCTGTCTGCCGCCCGCAAATCGTTTTGTGCGGCGATCTGCTGTTCGATCTCCAGGAACGGCAGCGCCAGGGCATGCTGATTGAGTAACGCCAGATAATCGGCTAATTGGACGAGACTGTTTTGGATATTACTGGGTTCAACTGCCCGACTGGGCCCGTTATTTTTGATTAGATTGACTGTTTCCTGATAGAGGGCGATGGATTCGTCATATCTTTGTTGCAGGGCTGCGCATTCTGCCAATCCTAACTTACCACCGGCATACCAGCATTTGCCCAACTGGGTGGTTACTACACATTCGTAAAACCTTCGGGCGTCGTGATCGCGATACTGTTCATAATTTATTTTACCTAATTCGAGGGCTACCTGGGCGTATGTATCGCCCCGATCTGTCATTCGGCCGATGAGTTCTCTCAGGATAAGGTCTGCCCCATCGGCTTGGCCGGCATGACGAAGAGCTTTACCGCGTAGCAGCACCAGTTCATCGCCGTAGTTCGATTTACGCAGTCCTTCGCCGGCGGCATTGAGCATCGCCAGCGCCTCGTCTTCGTTTCCTTGTTCGATCAGCACTTCGGTTTTGCGTACGAACGCCCATGCTTTGTCGTCTGCGTTCGATTCGGTATTGACGAGGAGTTTTTCCAGATGTGGCAGTGATGTTTCGAGGTATCCTTTGGGTCGTGCTATCATGTACATTTGTACTAATGAGCGATGCAGTGGGGGATCGAATTTATCGGTTACTTCGATCCCTTTGTTCAGTACGACGATAGCTTTTTCTGTATCGCTCAGGCCCCAGCAGGCCAGGCTGACATCATGGTACATCTCTGCCGAGGCTGGTTCGTTGGGATCGATCCAGTTGCGGTGTAAGGCCTCGCGATAGTCTTTGATTATGTTCTCGTAGTTGGCTTTGGCGCTACGGCGTCGGTAGAGGTCCAGTCCCAGCTCGTGTCGATGTTTCAATTCTTTTACACGAGTTTGGGCAACTAAGCCGTGTACGCATCCGAGTTGTTCTTCGGTTTCGGTGATATGTCTTACTTGTTCGGCGGCGACATAGAAATCATGAAACCGATTTTCCTCGGCCAACCACTTCAGTCCTTCGAGTTGTTCCTCGAAGCTGACCTGTTCCTCTTTCGGCCGCAGTTGCCAAAGCACACCTGCGAAAGCAACCATCGATACCGCAAAAAGTGGCATCTGCCACTGTCCTGACAGTGCCTGGCGGAGGGTTAATTTAGATTCCGGCGATTTTCCCATTTACTTCTTCACTTCTTCACTCGTCCACTCTTCTAACCTTACACCGCGACAACAACTGTGGGTCTTTAAAATACAAACAACAAAAAAGTGTGACCGTTCACGCGTCCTTCTTATTCTACATTCAATATTTCTTTGATTCGACGTTGAGCGTTGGACGTTGAATGTTGGACGTTCAACTCTTCCTGCATTCGATATTCAACTCTTTCTTTATTCAATATTTCTTTGATTCGACGTTGAG
>DAOVXR010000008.1 GCA_030636065.1 Sedimentisphaerales bacterium
CCTGTACCGGGAGCCGGTGTGGAAAGTTTAGCAATCCCCCTTGAAAAAGCACTCGCCAAGCTACAAGGTATATATCCGAATTTAGGGATTAAACAGGAGAAAAACGGCTGGCGTATATTGATACCCGACGAATATCGTGCCGGGCATGAAGCCAATTTCCAAAAGGTTACGGAAAAGTATCTGCAATACCTGGCACAAGGAAAACTGCCCGCGTGGGAAGTCCCGAATATGATAGCGAAATATTACATCACTACTAAGGCGCTCGTTTTGGCGCGGAAATAACATTGGATATTAAACAATGAGAACCTTATGTCAGCCACAGAGGACAAAGAGTATGAATCCGCAGATGAAGCTGAGAGATGTTAAAGTAGAGATTTCCAATGGCTACTAAGACTTACATAAGAAATAATGGTAAACGAGTACCTCCGCCAGTTGGCACTCTTCGCCAACCTAAGAAAATAATTGCATTTGGTTGGTATGGTGGAAAGTTTTCTCATCTTGATTGGTTGTTGCCGTTATTGCCTTCTTGTAAGCATTACTGCGAACCGTTTGCAGGTTCTGGTGCTGTATTGTTGAATCGTGCCCCATCACCGATTGAGACATATAATGATTTAGATGGAGAAGCAGTAAATTTCTTTCGTGTACTACGAGATAAAAAAGAGAAACTGATTCAGGCTATATTGCTAACGCCCTTCTCGCGGGAGGAATTCGCATTGGCCTGCAATTTGGATCCAAATCTTTCGGACATGGAACGCGCTCGACGATTTTATGTTCGAGCAAGACAAGTAAGAACGGGATTAGCCCAAAAAGCCTCAATCGGGCGTTGGGCAAATTGCAGAAACACCAGTCGTGCAGGCATGAGCGGTGTTGTTAGCAGATGGTTAGGGGCAGTTGAGCATCTTCCCTGGATTGCAGAACGTTTATTGCGGGTTCAGTTTGAGAACAGGCCCGCAGTTGATGTAATTGCGTTGTATGATTCACATGAGACTCTATTTTACTGCGACCCTCCCTATATACATAAAACACGCGGCGACAAGAACGCATATGGTTACGAAATGACTGATAAGGATCATTGCAATCTGGCAGATGTACTCAATGCCGCAAAGGGCAAAGTGGCCATTTCAAATTATCAGTGTGAATTGATGGACAAACTGTACCATAAGCCTAAATGGTCCAAGTGTGTCGCACCTGAAAAAACCAATCATGCAACGAAAGGTAAACGCGTTGAGGTTTTATGGACGAACTACGATCCAGAGGAGTTTTCCAATAGCAGTCCCTTGTTTGGAGATAATATCTGATGTCTGATCCATTGAATATTTTATCCGAATTTTTTTCCAGCGCCATCTCTCAGGATTACAAGCAAATACAAGCCAGTCCAGAGGTTTTAAAGAAAATAGAATATGTTTGCGAATGTATCAGTAATCGCGCAGGCGTTCGCTTATTGATGGCTTGCTTGTTAGCAAAGGTACACAAACCGAATGTCAATCCAACTAAACCCTATACCGAGATTGGAAGTGATGATTGCTTCTCTGGCCGCACTTATGATGAGAAGTATATATCACATTTCACTGCTGACAAAGACCTTCCATGCAATCCTACAACGGCATTTTTGACTCCAGCATTGCGAAACATTAACAACCCGCTTTCAACAGACCTGGAACTCATCGGCCGTCCTCGAAAGGTATATACTGACGCAATATCCCTTTTACACGGTGTGCATGATGGGCAAATTGATGCAAGTGAGTTACTGGTTGAAGTTATTCATAGGTTAACTGTAATTCGCGACAGCAGGAAAGAATCCCTGTCAAAAAAATTAGAAGAGTTGAAGAATCATTCAGCAGAAGTAGTATTATCTTCAGAAGAGACAATTACTTTGATTGAGCAACATTTATCATGTAAACATAGTAGTCGATTACCGGTACTGATCGTTGCTGCGGCATATAATACTGCGAAAAATAAAATTGGAGAACAAATCCACCCCCTTCTTTCTCACAATGCTGCTGACGAACAAACCGGCAGTATGGGTGATATTGAAGTGTGCCTGATCAACGATGAGAACGTGAAAACCGTTTATGAAATAAAAATGAAGAAAGTGTTGCGAGAGGATATTGATCGAGCAATTCAAAAAATCGCAAATGGTGGAGAATCAATCGATAATTACATATTCATAACCACAGATGAAATCGAAGAAAACATTTTCGAGTATGCAAAAAGCATGTATGAAAAACTTGGACAGCGTGAAATTGCTATTTTAGATTGCATTGGTTTTCTACGGCATTTTCTGCATTTTTTTTATCGACTGCGTCGCCGCTTTATAGACGAATATCAAGAATTGGTAATCAACGAACCAGAAAGTGCTGTTAGGCATGAATTAAAAGAAGTATTTCTGCATTTGAGACAAGTTGCTGAAACAAGAGAATAAATCCGCACAGATGCGGATAAAAAAAGGGGAATGTAACTTTTTATTGAAAGGAATTGAATTATGGCAAGATTTCCACTGAAAGAAGCAGAGGTTGTAAGGAGCTTGAATACCTCATCGTCGCCATCAACAAGGCAGGCGATGGCGAACCTTCCGATACTGGAATGGTTGTGCTGTAAAAAGGCAAGAGAAACAGAGAAAACAAATTAAATCTAAATGAAGGAACCATATTATGTCCACTCGACAAAACGCCATGAGAAACACAGCGAGGAACACAATGATTAAAAACAGGTTTTATGTATGCTTTATTTCGATGGGGCTTTTGCTGGCAATATGCAGCACCATCAGAGGAACTGAACTCTTCAAAAAAGGAAAGCGTGCCGGTACACCGACCAAACTGATTGCCCGGACATACGATTCAGGTTTCGAACTGTCGCATGACACCTACAACGGAATGTACACCGGCAGCGACGGTAAAATTTACTATGTGCTCTGCTCGGAATCGCACAAAATCGCCGGGCAGATGTACTGTTACGACCCGGCCACCGACAAAATCAGGCATCTCGGCGATCTCACGGAAGCATGTGGGGAAAAGGAAATGAAGACAATCGCCCAAGGCAAATCTCATGTGAATTTTGTCGAATATGACGGCAAGCTCTATTTCTCGACACATCTTGGTTACTATAGCCTCATAGATGGAATGGAGAAGATCGGCGTGCCGCCTGCCGGCTACAAACCATATCGCGGCGGACACCTTCTATCATACGATATGACCACAGGGAAATTCCAGAGCCTTGCCATAGCGCCACGCGCCGAAGGTATTCTGACCACGAATATGGACACTCGCCGCGGCCGTATCTACAGCCTTACCTGGCCGATGGGTTGTTTTTTCTACTATGACCTAACCACGAAGAAGATTAAGGACTTCGGGCCAATGGCCAGGCTGGGCGAAAGCGGCAAAGGTGATAACTACCGCACAATCTGCCGCTCCATAGCTGTCAATCCACAAGACGGCTCCGCCTATTTCACAACGGGTGACGGCGATATCCTTCGATACAATTATGACTCGGATTCCATCGAAGTTGTGAAGGACGCTGATATGAGAAAGGATTATTTCGGTATCTATGACGTAACCTCGCCGGGACACATGGGGTATAACTGGCGACAGACAATCTGGTATCAGCCCGAAAAAGTGGTCTATGGAGTGCATGGAAACTCCGGCTATCTTTTCCGTTTCGAGCCGCGTAATCCACGAGTAAATGTCATAGAACGCATCACCTCCGCACCATCCAAACTATGTGGAATGTTCGACCAGTTCAGTTACGGGTACCTTGGTTTTGTACTTGGTCCCGACGGCCATACCATTTACTACCTGACGGGTGGGCCGGTATATGTGGACGGAAAAAGAGTGCGAGGTAAGGACAAAATAGCAATGGGCGCGTCGAAGGGCATTGAGAACCTCCACTTGATCACCTACGACATTCCCAATGGAAAATACACCGACCACGGCCCAATCTTCTTCGCGAACGGCCAAAGACCCTCGTATGTCAATTCGATAACCGTAGGAAAAGACGGAACAGTCTATACTCTCGGAAGAATTGAAAAAAACGGCCGTACACTAACCGACCTGATTAGTATTTCGGGGCCGTTTTAAAGCAAATAACCAGGCAGGATGGTATATCAGAAAAACAACATTGCCAAAGAAGGGAAAATCGTATATAATGAGGGTTTGTGGGAGACCTTATGGGGGTTGGGGCGCTGATGCAAAATCACCGTAACTCCTGTTGTAGTCGGAAGATATACCGATAATAGCTTGCCTGATGATTTGATAAAAATCAGATAAATCGTGCCGGGATCAGCGATGTTGGCCAAACGAATAATACCATGCCTTGATGTTGATAAGGGCCGTGTGGTCAAGGGGATTAAGTTCTTCGATCATCGTGACGCCGGATCGGTTGAGGAGTGTGCCCGGCGTTACGAGCAGCAGGGAGCCGACGAACTCGTCTTTTATGACATAACCGCCAGCCATGAGGACCGCGATTTGATGGTGGATGTACTCAGAAAGGCGTCCGAGCAGGTTTTTATGCCCCTGACGGTTGGCGGTGGAGTACGGACCATTGAGGACGTGCGGCTGATGCTCAACAGTGGCGCCGACAAGGTTAGTATAAATACAGCGGCCGTGCTGGATCAAAACCTTATTAAACGATCCGCTCTGCGATTCGGCAGTCAGTGTATTGTGCTCGCTATCGACGCGAACCGTGTAATGAAAGACGGCATGGAAAAATGGGAGGTTTTTATCAACGGCGGCCGAAAGCCTACCGGGATTGACGTTATGAGTTGGGTTCGTAAAGGCTATGCCGACGGGGCCGGAGAGATTGTCCTTAATGTTATGAACGCCGATGGAACAAAAAAGGGTTATGACCTGGAAATGACCGCAGCCGTCAGTGAAGAGGTGGATATACCCGTGGTTGCCAGCGGCGGGGCCGGCGACCCGGAAGACATGTACCATGTGTTGACCGAAGGCAAGGCCGAGGCGGCTCTTGCGGCAAGTATTTTTCACTTTGGCCAATATTCCATCCAACAAACAAAACAATACTTACACAACAAGGGAATAGTTGTCAGAATGGATCAACAATTGCCATATGAAGGAGACATAGTTGAGTAAGCAACCGATTTCCAAACAGTTGGCCGATGGGAAAAAACCTGAAATAGATAAGTTTTTCAATCTGGCGATCAAGACTGAATCTTCGGACATTCATCTGAAGGGTGATGCGTCCGCGCGGATTCGTTCGGGCGGCCATCTGCGTTCTACTACCGCTGAGCCTATCCCGGAGCAGAAACTGCAGGAAATGATCTTCGGGATACTATCTGAAGAACAAAAAGAATTTTTCCTGGAAAACGGAGCATTGGATTTCGCATACGATATGGGCGGCAGCGATCGCTTTCGTGTGAATGTCTTTCGTCAGCGCGGCAAAATTTCCCTTGCGGCTCGTCGGGTCAGCAGTGTAATCCCGGCCTTTGACAGCCTGCATCTTCCGCCTGTTGTTCAGCAAATCGCCAAAATTCATCAGGGCCTGGTTTTAGTTACAGGCGTAACCGGTTGCGGCAAGAGTACCACTATCGCCTCTATGCTCGACCAGATCAACCACCAACGTCATTGCCATATCATCACTATCGAGGACCCGATTGAGTTTGTGTATCAGGACGACAAGGCCCTGGTCAATCAGCGTGAGGTCGGCATCGATGTTCCAAGCTATGATGACGCACTGCGCTCGCTGATGCGAGAAGACCCTGACGTGGTGTTGATCGGTGAAATGCGTGATTATGACACCCTCATCGCCGGCCTGCGGGCGTCCGAAACCGGACACCTTGTCTTTGCCACCCTGCACAGTACCGACGCATATCAAACCATTACGAGAATGCTGGACCTTACACCGCAAATTGAGAGACACATGGTACGTCAGGCGCTAGTGGGGAACCTGCGGGCAGTCATTTCACAAAGGCTGCTGCCGACAATACGCAAGAATGTACCGCGAGTACCGGCGGTGGAAATAATGATAATTAACGCCTCGGCCCGCAAGCTGATAGCTGAAGAACGAGAGATGGATTTACCCATAGTAATAAAAAATTCATACGCGGAAGGTATGGTTGATTATACCGAATCACTGCGGAGATTGGTGGAACAGGAATATATCGATTTGAAGACGGCTTATAATTACGCGCCGAATCCCGAGGAATTGAAAATGTCGATGAAGGGCATTCGCACGGGTGGAGCGGGAATTTTGTAACTGGGTAACTGGTAATACTATAACTGGAGCTTCGCTGCTTATGTATAACGATTTATTAGCTCAGATACCCGGTACGGGCGGTTATGTAGCAATCTGGAAGGTTGTTTGCCTTCTGGTTCTCTTCGGATTCTGGGCATGGGTGGGCCAGTGGATGGACAAAGACGCCCCGGCCGTGGGGACGAGTCGAACGTTCTGGAACAATCTTTACCTTGGTATTGGCATGACTGTTCTGGCGTTCTGGTTTTTGCTGCCGGTACCGTTTGTTGTTGAGTTGTTGATGTTCATGGTCATCTGGGCAACGGTCGTTACCATTTATGTACTGCACCGTAACGCGAAGGTGCCGAAGAATCAGACCATACTGACGCCGGACCACCTTAAATGGCTGTTGAGCTTCGAAGATCGCAAACGCAAAAAGAAAAACCCACGCCTGCTCTTCATATCCGTCAACGACAATGAACTTCCTATTCCGTACAAACAGGACGGAGAATATACCGGATATGTTGCCGCTGAAACACTCCTGCACGATATGTGGCGCCGTCGGGTCAGCCATATGATTATGGTGCCACACGGTGAGGATTATCAGATTCATTACGTTATTGACGGCATTACAACGATAGAGGGAGATCGCCCGCGTGAAGAGGCTCTCGGTAGTATAATATATCTGAAAGCAGTGGCGGGTCTGGATGTGGAGGATCATCGTCGTCCCCAGGAAGGCAGCTTTTTCACAATCCGCACCGGTCAGAAGGATACAGGTTGGCGGATTTCGACGTCCGGCAGTACACGCGGAGAACAGTTGAGCCTGGAACGTATCGAGGAGACAAAATCCTTTAAAATCGATACGGTGGGACTGCATCCGGACCAACTGGAGATGACACACAAAGTGATTGAGCAGCCCAGCGGTGTTATATTGATAACAGGACCGAAGGGAAGCGGGGCGACAACAACGCTTTATGGCCTGGTACGTCATCACGACGCTTTCATCCAGAACATCCACACACTTGAAGAACAATGCCTTATGGAAGTGGATAATATCAGCCAGCATGAGCTGGAAAAGGGACCGGACGCCCGCAGCAACGCTCAGCAGTTGCGCAGCGTACTACATGTTGACCCGGATGTGTTAATGATAAGCTTCTGTAATGGCAAGGAGATGGCCCAATTGACGACCAAGGCGGCCAATACAGGAAAAAAAGTTTATGTGGGCATGTCGGCGAACAACGCTTTCCAGGCCCTGGGGGAATGGATAAAGATGGTGGGGGACAACAAAAAGGTGGCGGACACTCTTTTGGCGGTTACCAATCAAAGACTGATTCGTATCCTTTGCCACGAATGTCGCCAGGCGTATGCCCCTGACGTAACCATGCTGAAAAAACTCAATTTGCCGTCGGACAAAATCAAAAAATTCTATCGTCCGCCCGCCGAAATTGAATATGATAAACACGGCAATCCAATCCTTTGTCCTACTTGCCAGGGTACGGGCTATTTTGGCCGAACCGCTGTTTTTGAAACTTTTATGATCTCTGACGACTTACGGAAGCTGATCGCCGAGGATGCCCCGGTCAATGTACTGCGGACACAATGCCGCAAGGAACGAATGCTGTTCTTACAGGAACAGGTACTGCGAAAAGTTATTGACGGCACAACAAGTATTCAGGAGGTTCTGCGGGTTACCGCCGAGCCGAAATCGAAAACGAAAAAAACGACCAGGAAAAAATGATTATACTCATTCGTCGATTAAGTATGGAGTATTACTAATGATCGCCATTTTGATTTTTACTGTTCTTACGGGTGTTCTTATTTTCTATCAGGTTTTTACACAGGGCTTGTTCAGTAACATAATCATGGCTGTGCTTTCGCTGATGGCGGCTGTAACAGCCTTGAATTACTATGAGCCGCTATCGGTTATTTTGAATGATAAAACGGGAGTAATGAATATCGGCTGGCGAGGTGTTTCGTTACTGGCGATATTTGTTGTTACCCTTTTTGTGTTACGGATGACAAGTGATCAGCTTATCAAGGGTAATATGAATTTCCCGATGATAATCGACCGTGCCGGCAGTGGGCTTTGCGCATTGGTTTCGAGCCTGACGATTTCCGGGATGATAGCACTGGGACTACAGAACATGCCTGTCTCAGCGGTAATCCTGGGCTTCGACCGTTGCGGAGAGTCTTTACAACAGCCGGAATCGGATAAGGGTTTTTTCCCGTATGGAGACAGCTTTGTAACAGCGGTTATGAATCAGGTAAGTTGCTATTGCCTGGCGGGCCGTGACAGATTCGCGCATCATCATCCGGATTATCTGCGTGAATTATATCTCAATCGTCTGATTCCGGACGATTTCAAAGGTAGCCGTCAGGAGGCAGGCTCGGACGCCATGACTGTTGAGGAAATGTGGCCGATCAGTTCGGTGCTTCGCGACACACAAAACGAGGAAGAGGTTGCGCTCGAAACGGGGGAATCACTTATTGGCGTACGAATCAAGCTGAAACCCGGCCAGGGCAATCGAGAGAGTATGGGAACGGTTGACGGGGATAAAAGCATACGATTTTCGATGGGCCAGATACGGCTTGTGGGGTTTGATCCCGACGAACCTGATAAACCCGGTTACAGCCGATACCCGATCGGTTTTCACAACAAGGGCCGTCCCGCTTATTTTAAAAAATCACTGAATGAAGGCCACTTCTATAAAAGCAGTCAGAACGAACCGATTAGCCTGCTTTTCAAATGGCCCGGCAAACTCAGTAAAGCCCCCCCGCGGTATATTGAATTCAAACAATCATCACGAGTACCAACCCGGCTAAAAAAGGCTTCAGATAAAAAATAGCTCACAGTCTTTCCTCTTACACTCTTACACCCATAAATGTTTCAACGGCGATTGGTACAATTTTCGTTTTTATTAGCGGTGGCACTGGGAATACTCATTGCTCGGTTGGCCTGGCTACAGCTTATCCACGGACGGGAATACGCCCAAAAGGCTGAAACACTTCTCGAAGGTCGCTACGAATGGCTGGACACGGCACGGGGCACAATCTATGATTGCCAGGGTGAGATTCTATCAGTCGATCAACCTGTCTTTAGAGTTTGTCTTCATTATAAATTGATCCGTTTGTATTACGAGTGGTTCTGGCGAGACCAGGAGCTTCGGTATCTTAATGCGCACCCGGACAAAACTCCTGATGATGCGATCCGCCATGTTCAGCGGGAATATGGGCCGCAACGCCGCAACGCCGATGGGATTCTGATTGAATTGGCGGATATTATCGGGGCCTCTATGGATAAGATTCATGAGGAGATACGGAAACTGAACAAACGTATCTTTGTTTTGCGAACCAGTCGTGCCCGCAGATTATGGTATTCGAATAATAATGTACTGTTTGAGCCTCAGCCTGACACAGAGGCGATCAGCGAAAATTTTGCTCTGCGGGTTCCGAACGATAATAAGCGGTTGCAATTGATTTACAGGACAAGGGTATGGGAGATGACGCAGCCGCAGCCGATATTGAAACCGATCCCGCGGATAATGGCCCTGACAATTAATGAACGATTTGTGGGATCGTTGCTTGGTGGATCGCGGCAGGAACGGCCGGTTACTGTTCAGACCGGCAAAACCAGAGTGTATCCGCACAACGAAGCAGCGTGTCATCTGATAGGTCAACTGGGGCCGATTTCGGATGATATGACTGCCGGCCGACCACGTGACCCGAATACGCAGGAGTTAGCTGCTTATTATTCCGGTGATCGACGGGGTTGGTGGGGGATGGAGTATATATTTGAGAAAGTGCTGCGTGGCCGCCGCGGCTGGGTAAGAAAACACATGCTCGCCGATCAGACTGTCCGGATAGAGCCTGTTTTCGGTGCGAATATAACGATGACGCTTGATATCGCTCTGCAGGAGCGAATCCGGGAGTTATTCGAGGGCAAAAACGAACGGGGGGAAAAATATTTGGGGGGAGCGGTAGTAATTGACGTTCCGACCGGTCAGGTCAGGGCGGCGGTGTCGGTCCCGACATTCAATCTGAATACCTGTTGGCGGAACCCGTACTATAAAGAAATTTTCAATACCTCAAAATACCTGTCCCGCGCGATTGGAAAACCCTATCAGTCCGGCTCGACGATCAAAACCACCTTACTGCTCGGTGCATTGGAACGTGGCCTTATCAGTCCTGACAAAACGGTTTTCTGTTCTTTGGACAATAAAGATTGGCCCGGCAAACCGGATCATATCCATAACCACGGACAGACAGGGAGCCGTAAGGCGATTAAATTAAGCTGCAATTATTTTTTCATTAAGCTGGGCCAGAGATACGGCCCGGAGGGGATGACAAACTGGCTGAAATCATGCGGCTTTAACAGACCTGTGTTGGCCCAGCCGAAAGATTATAATCGTAGCGGTGAATACTGGTTATTCAGGGAAACAAGCGGTCATATTTCGCCGCAAGGGGCGAAAATGTCGGATTTTTACCTTAGATTTATCAGTATTGGCCTTAATCCCCTGAGTACTTCCATTCTTCAGATTGCCGACACTATGGCCGCGATAGCACGGGACGGTTTAATGGTTCAACCGAGTATGGTCCGGACTCCGTTGGTCCCACAGCACAGGGAGCGAATTGCCTCGGCAGCGAATGCGAAAATTGTACAGGATGGGATGTGGGCGGTGATAAACGAACCCGACGGCCCCTATGGGACTAACGGCGACTGGGAGCGGGCCGGTACCGCTTATAACGCCTTTTATAGCGATTCCAGGCCTCTGCTCTGGGATGACAGCCGGGCAAAGGTATATGGCAAAACGGGTACGACTGATAATTCAGTATTTGCTTGCTATGCCGAAGCGGCGGACGGACGCTGCCTCGCGGTAGCGGTTATTGTGGAGGTGGACGCCAATGGTAGCGAGGTAGCCGCCCCGATAGCCCGCGACATACTCCGAATTTGTTCTGAGCGGGGATATCTTCCTGAAATAGATTAAAGCAAGAGCGTCCTATAACCCGATAAAGTCCGATAAGGGTGTTTTTTATAGACTGGGTGGCGCCTTTCTGTATTTCCCAGAGGTGCTAATGCAGCACAAGCTTCCAGCTTGTGATTAAAACAGTCCCGTAGGGACGAAGTGATAATAGCCCAGCGATTTATCGCTGGGAAACCTGTTCTTATATTATGTAAATTTTAATCTGAAGTGCAACAATAACAAATGTCAAGATGATTGAAATTCCGTAAAAATCGAGAGAAAAATCGTTTGGGCAGAGGCCGGAATTTGGGGGCGCGGGGGGGAAAATTCAGGCCTCTGGGGTCCCAAGCGAATTTTCTCGGCGATAACACACTGTTGTTTAAGTTCTTATGAATGGAGTCCGATGAATATAAAAACAAGACGAACCGGTTGGTTACTATTTTTTTTCATTTTGGCAATAGCAACTTCTCGCATAACGGCGGATAATTCCCTGCCGATAGTCCGCAGCCGCACAATGAATATCGATTACGAGGTGAACATTGAGCCGGCGTCTTTGAGCCGTATCGAGCTTTGGTATTCCCGTGGTACCACGGAAGGAGCCGCCCAGCCGTGGCAGTTATACAATTACGACATGGACAAGGTCAGTCCTGCCGAATTTGTGGCGGTTGGCGAAGGGATATTTCGTTTTTTGATAGTAGCGGTTGACCAGAGAGGGCAAGCCTCCTGCCGAACGGACGGTAACGCTATGGGTATGGTAAGTATTCCCGCCGAGGTCAGAGCGCAGCAGACGGTTTTTGTCGATTATACCCGCCCCCGGCTTTTTTTACGAAGTCCTCGCGGCAAAGTAGAGCAGGAACATAATCAGGTATTGAAGATAAGCTGGGTTGGATTCGACACTCATTTAAGCGATTATCCGGTACAACTTTTTTATGGCAGACAGGTCGATGGTAATGAAATTTTTACACCAATTGCTAAGCTATTGCCGGCAACTGGTGAATATCTCTGGCAGATACCGGAGCAAATCAGCAGCCCGGTTACAATCAAAGCGGTATTGACCGACATAGCCGGAAACATTGACACAAAATCGTCCGGCTGGATCAATATTATTAAAAGCGGCAGCGATGCTCAGCCGTTAAACCACAATACGAATCTGAAAAAAAAAACCGAGTCAGGCAAAGAAGCGAACAAAGAACCAGACAAAAAGATTAGCAAGGGGTTAAGCGGTGACTCGAGCAAAGTTATAAGCGAAACAGACGCCAAAGCGGCAAACGTACGAACTGAACTCCGCAGAAAGGCTGAGAGCTATTATATTCGGGGCAGTTTGTACCGCCAAAGGCACGAATGGAGTAAAGCTGCACAGGCGTACGACAAGGCATTGGCTATCGATGGGCAGTATCTTGAGGCCCGACTACGGCTTGGAGATGTGTTTTACAACATGAACCAGTTCGACCAGGCGCGCCGACAGTTCGAGTTATGCCTGAAGCTGCGGGCCGACTCACAGGCGGCTTTATTTGGCCTGGCGCAGAGCCGGATGGCGTTGAAACAATTCGAGCAGGCCGGGACGACCCTGGACAAACTGTTAAAGGCCGACAACCGGGACGCCCAGGCCTGGCTGATGCGCGGCGACGCGGCCCGGCAGCTTGGCCAAAAAGAAACCGCCGTCAGTAGCTGGCAACAGGCCGGAAGAATCGGCTCGCCTATGATTAGCCGAACCGCCCAGGAGCGAATAGACAGTTTTTATCCTTGAGTATGAAGACTAGTCTTATATACTAAGTATCCTGTCGTAGCTGCTAATATGGGTGGCATGCTTTACGCGTAGTTTATGCAAAGCATAAACGAGCTTAAGCATGGTATTCCGACAGCGGGGATGGCTGTTAAGTAGGGTGCGAT
Source organism: Sedimentisphaerales bacterium (assembly GCA_030636065.1). The sequence goes on from DAOVXR010000008.1 coordinate 13,035, forward strand.
GTATCGCACCGTTTGCATACCGGATAGACCTTATTATGGCTAAAAAAATACAACAACAAGATAATGAGAAAATTTATCCTGTTTATGTGATTTATGGTAAAGACCGACGACGTACTATAGACGTGCTGGGTGGAATTGTTGAAAAAGTGCTCGGAGGTGCCGACCCGCAAATGGCGTTGAATGCGTATGATGGGACGGAGGCAAATATTGCCGAGGTACTCGTTGATCTGCGGACATTGCCTTTTCTTTCGGAGCGGCGGGTGGTTGTGGTAAAGGACGCCGACGCGTTCATCAGTGAATATCGTGATGAGTTGGAGAAATACCTCGACAAACCCTCGGCCAGTGGAGTACTGGTAATGACGACAGAGAGTTTTCCCGCCAATACTCGTTTGGCGAAAAAGGCTCGGCAGGTCGGTCAGGTCTTCGAATATAAACCTGTCAATCGGAGGGAACTAACTGGGTATCTGATTAATTATGCGGCTCGGCAATACCGGCTTCAGTTGGACAACAGCACAGCGGCGATGCTTGTTGAGTTGGCGGGAGAGGACACCGGCCTGCTCAGCAGTGAAATTGATAAAATCGCCGCGTATATGGGCCGAGCTACTGAGGGGAAACGCGTTACCCCGGATGTTGTACAAAAGTTAGTGGGAAATAATCGTCGGTATAATGTTTTCAACGTGATTGACGCCATGACGCGATCGGACGCGGCAGTGGCGATGAAACATCTCGACGCAATGATGACCCAGGACCGGGAGGCGGAATATTCGGCTGTAGGCGCCTTTGCCTGGCATTTCAGGCGGTTATACAGAGGTAGGGTAATGCTGGAGCAGGGAATGCGCGACCAGGCGATTACCAAAGAACTGCGTATCTGGCCTCAGCCGGAACAATTTATGAGACAGGTCAGAAAAATGACTATTCGCCAGGCAGCCTCGGCCATGCAGGAATTGATGAAAATTGATCTGGCGAATAAGACCGGAGCAGGGACGGTTCGGGCCGGGCTGGAAAAATTTATTATACACAATACTCATTCCGGTTAAGTAGTTAAGTAGGGTGCGATGTATCGCACCGTTTGTGTGCCAGGTTACACTTATTCCGGATAAAAAAACAGCATGGAGGCATAACAGCAATGACTATCCCATATGTTAAAATTTTACCCCAGTCCCGCGATTCTGTCATTTCAGATAGCGACCAACGGGAGCGGGTTTTGCCATCTATGTCGAACAGAAGAAGTAGCAATGCCACCCCGTATGTTAAAATTTTACCCCAGTCCCGCGATTCTGTCATTTCAGACAGCGACCAACGGGAGCGGGTTTTGCAATCCATGCCAAACAGAAGAAGTGGCGATGCCACCTCCTTGAGCCACGGATTGGTATTCACGCGTTTTCTTTATAATAATTGTTTGCTCGCGGTCGTGTTAATATTATTCGTTGCGTGTTTATCATCGGGTTGCTCTCCGTTTCCTGATTATGTACATCGACCGACAATTATCAATATACCGGAACAGCCGGACTCTTCCGCATCAGCGGACGGTCAAAACGATCCACAACGTCAGTCCGACAATCAGGAAAAATACCGTAACGCTCACACCCGACAAAGCGGGGCAATCGTCAGACAACCTGCCGCATCGAATCGAGAGGGGCGGCTCAGCACAACGGTGGTTAATAATGAATACATGGTATATGATCCGGATCATCCAATGGCGGATCAGCATGGAATTGTTTATTTGCGGGAAAGTCCTGTCGGCGGCGGCAGTGATTATACTATCCATGATCCGACTCATCCCCGCGCCGACAAGCGAGGGACAGTTCACTTAAAGGTTCGTAATCCGAATAGTTCCAGGGTGGGAACTTCTTTGCGAGAGCGGGAGCGGGAACAATATCGGCGGCAGATACAAAACACCCAAAAACAGGTGTTACGCAATCCCAATCCCGCAATGCCTGATCAGCCCGACATAACACAGACCTTACCCGCCCCTGTTCGAACTGTTGCGGACACGCCCTACCGCAGACCAATTGTTACCAATGTAAATGTTACAGAAGTCAACGACGCCGCTTCGGGCTTTACAGGGCCAACCGTTTCCTCACGCGCACCATCACAGTCGGATATATTGCCGGAAAGAATTGCTGCGGAAAAACAAATTCCCGGTGTCAATCCTCAGAGAGATTATAACGCCCTGAAGACTTCCACTCAATCGACCATAACCCGCAGCCCGAAAACCACTCCGGCAATCTCACCCTACCACCCCCCCACAGCGGAAACTAACAAGGCAACTAACAATATAACCAAAAGCAATCCCGTAACACCGCCAGTGGCTGTTCCTCGTCCGGTTCCGGACAGCACAGTTCCTGGCAATCGGGTTGACACCAGCCGAAGTCCTGCCGCCGTGAACACGATGGAGCAGACTATCGCTGACCTTGAACGTTATGTAACATTGCATCCGGACAATATGCGGACTCAGATGGCGTTACGACTTATATATGATGTTTACGGCAGGGACGAGAAGGCCCTGGAAAACTTACCGACCATGTCGATGGACAGTCAGGCTCAGATGAAGGCACTGACCCAGGCGATACTTCTTGCCGCCCGAACAACACAGGCGACGGACGAAATCAAACCTGACATAGCTAATCAGACCCTGGAGGCGCTTGATAAAATATGTGAAAAACTCGCCGAGAAGGCGCCTTTGGCCATTAGTAATCTGAAAATATGCGGTGGAGTAACGGGGTTCGGTAATTATAAAGAGATTGACAAAAAGGAGTTGGAAACCGGCCGACCCCGGCGAATTTATGTTTATTGCGAACTGCGAAACTTCAGGACAAAACTTAACGAGCAGAACATGCACGTTACTGATTTGCATGCTGACATTACGCTGTTCGATTCCGCTTATAAACCGTTACTGAGGATTGACAAGGACGTACCGGACACACCGGTACATAATCGTCGGCGCGATTTTTATCTGCACGGCTGGCTCGACCTGCCGAAACTGTCGCCGGGCAAATACGAAATATTTGTAAGCATCAAGGACAAGATCGCCGACATGGCCGCCCCGCCCCAGCGATACCAATTCGAAGTAAAGAGCCGCTAAGCCTGATACATATCTAACCGCAGTAAAAAAAACGTAACCGTTCACAGATTCTTTTCTGTATTGAGGATTTTTCATAATTCAAAAAACTATATAAACACAGCCTTCCGTTTGGGTTATACTCTTTTCAAACTCTAACCAAGAAAGGAGTATTGCCATGGACGGCAGGCTGTGGATGACATTGTATCACG
>DAOVXR010000129.1 GCA_030636065.1 Sedimentisphaerales bacterium
AAGGACGGGTGGCATAAGGATATAAATTATTTAAAGGGTGTACGTGGTCGTAAGCCGGCGCTATTGATAGGGGACAAGCAACACAGCTTCTTGTGGAATAAACCGAAATTGTTTAATTCGCATCAACTTCATATAGGGCAGAAAAAAGATAATCTTCAATACTTGCTCACTTCGTTGTCAGAGATTCAGCAGGCGTAGCCCGGACAAAAAGTAGGGCGGGCCATGCCCGCCGCAGAGGTATCAGAGATTTTTAGACGCGGATTGCGCAGGTTACGCAGATAGACAGCATGGGCTGAAGCCCATCCTACGTAACTCTGTCTGACGGAAGTCGGTAGATCATTGGCGGAGGCTCGACACTGACTCGCGGGTATCCGGCGGAGGTCTGCGGAAATCCGGCAATGAGTTACGGGCCTCCGGCGGAAGCCTGCGGGCCTGCAAAACGGCGTTTTTAGCGTAAAAACAAAGATTAGCGACGAGTGGCAGCGTCTGTCAGCAGACAGGCGATGGTAATTCGTCATTGATTCTGCGTAACCGTTCACACTTTTATCATTCGTCATTGTTTATTCGTTATTGATTCCTCATTCTAATTTCCTAATTCCTCATTATTATAGTGCCGGGTGCCCGCCCTGCTTAAGAACCCGTGAACGGTTACGTTATTTTGTTACATGTACCTCGACATGATTGTCGGTTAGAACGGCCTGCTCATCAGCGGAAAAAGGTTTTTCTGTTATAAGTATATGGATTTCATTGATGTTCAGAACTCGATTCAGTGCCCGCTGTCCTACTTTACTGGAATCGAGCAGTAGATATACCTGATTGGCTCGCTGGGCGATCAGCCGTTTGGTATTGCGGTTGAACGCCGCGTTCTCGAACGTCCCTTCTTCGGGAATCAGCCCGGTACAGGAAAAAAACGCCTTTTCAATATAGACACTGCCGGCATCTTCACCGATATCGAACCCCACAAAAGAAAAGGTTTCCGGATCATATATCCCACCCAGTCCGATCAGCCGAATATGCGACGCCTCGGACAATTCCATGGTAATCAGTACCGAGTTCGTTACCACTGTAATATCCCGGCAATTCCGGGCCAAAAGACGCGCCAAACAGGCTATCGTACTCGATCCATCCAGAAAAATTGTGTCGCCGGGCTGAATAAGCTCCAACGCCTTTTCCGCAATCCGCTCTTTTTGATTCAGGTTAATCCGCATTCTGTTGGGCAGGCGGGCCTCCCGAAATTGGCTTGGGGTCTCGATTCGTTGCGCGCCGCCCTTGATTTTTGATAACAGGCGGGACTGGGCAAGGTAATCAACGTCCCTTCGGATTGTAAATGGTGAAACCCTATGCAGTTGCGCCAAATCGGCAAATGAGGCGATGCCCACTCTGTTGATAAACTCGACGATTTTTTGTTGCCGCTCTCGCATCATTATGTCAATAATAAGCAAAAAACCTCCAAATTTCAAGTTATTTTTACAATATTCTTGACATTTATTGCATATACTTTACAATAATCTCTTCGTGTTGATGCAACCGCCAAAAGTCCGAAAAACGTTGCAAAAACAACCCCCATGCTCAAAAATCGAGGGGGCAAAAACTTTTGACGCTGGCGTCCGTGTTGAAAATTTGAATATAAATCATTGTGTTTTTTGACCTTGGAGGATACTCCGAATGAAAAGTATCGTTAATAAACCAGACTTCAAACCCCGAAAGCTCACGTTTGGCGAGGTAAAATGCTTCGCTTATAATCGAACGCTCAAGGATGAAATCGCGGCCGGGATGACTTCCGACGAAGCTGTTTTTATGTATCGGCTGATGCTCTATAACCGGGGATTTGAGAATATAATTGTAAAGCTGCGGAGCGGCGAACTGGTTCCGTTCGAGGGTTATAAATTCTCCGGCGCAACGCACCTTTCCATTGGTCAGGAAGGGGTCGCCATCGGCGCCAATGCGGCACTGCGGGCGGATGACTATATTACCAGCTCACACCGCGGGCATGGGCACGGTATCGCAAAAGAAGGCTACGCCCTCAAAGCAATGAGCACCAGGCAACTTCAGGAATTCACAAAGGGAATCAGCTTTACCAGCCAAAAAGACGACCCGCTCGAGCAGGCGTTGGAAGCCCATCTGTACCGTACAATGGCGGAATTCATGGGCAAACAGGAAGGCTACTGCCATGGACGTGGCGGCGGTATGCACATCGCTGATTTTAACGTAGGACATCTCGGAGCTAACGCTATCGTCGGCGGCAGTTTGCCTATCGCCACGGGAGCGGCTATGTCCATGATGTTGCAAAATAAGGACAGGGTAACACTATGCTTTTTCGGCGACGGGGCCTGCAATAACGGCGTGTTCGGCGAATCGCTGAACATGGCGAGCATGAGCCAGTTCGAGAAAGGTGTGCCGGTAATATTCATGGTCGAGAATAACCAGTTCGGTATGAGCGGCCGTGGGATGGGAGAAGTTACAGGCGTTGACTATATCGCACGGCGAGGCTGTGGCTATAAGCAAAACGGCATGCACGCCGAGGTCGTTAATGGTATGGACGGACTGGCTGTACGAGACGCGGTGTTGAGGGCCGCTGAATTCTGCCGGAAAGGCGATGGGCCGGTTCTGCTTGAGGCGATGACGTACCGATATAAAGGGCACTCGCTGAGTGATCAAAACGCCTACCGCACGGAAGAAGAGATCGAGGCCTGGATGAGCGAAGACCCGCTCGAACGAATGAAACAACAATTGGTACAAGCGAAAATACTCGATTCAAAACAAATAGAGCAGATGCAGGAGCAGCACTTACAGCAGATGGAAGAAATCACCATAGCCGCCGCCCAAGGCGATTATCCCGATCCGAAAATGATCTACGACGGACTGTTCTCCGACAGTACTTCCGAGGCTGTACCCGCTGAATATAAAACAACTGATTATAACAAAGAGGCCATTAAAAGTTACCGGGACGGCAAAGGGCGTATGCCCCAGCGAAGAGCACTATTGGAAGCTCTGACCGAAGAGATGATCCGAGATAAGCGCGTGGTAATGTATGGTGAGGATGTGGCTGAATACGGTGGGGCGTTTGCCGTTACGGCAGGGCTGATAGACATTTTCGGCAGGGAACGAGTCTTTAATTCCGCCATTTCAGAGGCGACCATCTGCGGCTCGGCGGTTGGTATGGCTATGACTGATATGCGGCCGGTGGTTGAACTGATGTATATTGACTTTATCCTGATGAGTATGGACCAGATCGGAAATCAGGCGGCCAAGAATAAATATATGTTCGGCGGTAAGGCCAAAGTACCAATAGTTATCCGCACGGCTATCGGGGGCGGCAAGGGCTACGCCGGCCAACATTCGCAGTCATTGGAAGCTATCGCTACCCAGATTCCCGGTTTGAAAGTTGTAGCGCCTTCCACATCGGCGGATGCCAAGGGCCTTTTGAAAAGCGCTATCAGGGACGATAACCCGGTTATTTTCCTGGAACATCAATTATTGTACGGCGACCGTGATCCCGTGCCCGAAGGTGAGCACCTTGTCCCGATCGGTAAGGCCGCCGTCCAGCGGGAAGGGACAGACGTTACCCTTATCTCGTATTCTTATATGGCCAAGGTCATTCGAGAGGCCGCGGAACTGCTGGCCGAAAAGGGAGTCTCGGCGGAAGTTATCGACCTTAGAAGCCTTATCCCGCTTGACATCGATACTATTGTCTCGTCCGTTCAGAAAACAAATTATGCTGCGGTTGTCTGCCAGGCGCCGGCGACCGGCTGTTATGGCGAACACGTCATCGCGGAAATTCAACAAAAAGCGTTTGATTATCTCGATGGTCCGGTAGAGCTTATCGCCTCGCACGATGTGCCGCCGCCTATGGCGCCGACACTGGAAGAAGAATTCATGCCCAACCCGCAAAAAGTGTGCGAACGGGTTTTGGCTATGCTCGGAAAGTAGGGGCGACCCTATGTGGTCGCTCAAAAATACTAAATAAACGCAGGAAACGGTACATCAGGAGTAAGTGAAAATATGGCTACGGAAGTTAAAATACCCATACCGGACCAGACAACCGAAGAAGTACGCATCGTACAATGGAAGAAAAGCGATGGCGATACCGTAAAGAAAGATGAAATCGTCCTCGAAGTCGAAACCGATAAATCAATTATCGAGGTCGAAGCGGTCGCCGATGGTGTATTGCTGAAGCAATTATTCGCGGTGGATGATATGGTACCGGTTGGTAAGGTTGTCGCTCTTATCGGCGAAGCCGGTGAAGCGGTTGAATCCGCGACCGGCGCTGCTCCGGCGGAGGCGGCCAAGGCGACCCCGGCAACCGCGACACCAACTCAGACACCTGCGCCGACAGTTTCAGCTTCTGACGATAAGCGTATCAAGGCATCGCCCGTAGCTAAAAAATTGGCGGAGAAGCTTGGTATCGATATAACCCTGGTTATGGGCACCGGCCCAAACGGCAGAATCCTTGGTAAAGACGTTCAGCAATATGCCGCGTCCGCACCCGCCGTCGCGTCCGGGCCGACTATGGTTCCCGCCGAAGATCAGCCGCAACCCGGCAGCACAGTCCAGATGACCAAAATGCGTCGGGCTATCGGATTGAATCTGCAAATGAGCTCCCGTGAAACGCCGCACTTTAATGTTACGATGTCGATAGACATGAGCCACGCAATGGGTGTGCGCAAGCAGCTTAATGAAACACGGTCGAAGGAAAAACGTATATCGGTGAACGACCTTGTGGTTCGTGCCTGCGCGTTGGCGCTGAAGCAGTGTTCGGCGGTCAACAGCCGTATGGAAGAGGATAAAATCCATTATATGGCCGATATAAATATTGGTGTGGCAACGGCCGTGGCCGATGGTCTGGTGGTGCCGGTTTTGACACACGCGGACAGCCGCGACTGGGACGATATAGCGGCCCAAACTAAGCGGCTGGCGAATGAAGCTCGTAGCGGTAAAATTATCGGAGCCGGTAAGGGAACCTTTACCGTCTCCAACCTGGGTATGTTCGGGGTCGATAACTTTACAGCGATTATCAACCCGCCCGAAAGCGCTATCCTCGCGGTCGGAGCAATCAAGGACGAAGTCGTCGTTATCGAGGGCGGGATCGGTATCCGGCCCATGATGAAAGTTATCCTCTGCTCCGACCACCGTATCATCGACGGTGCGTTGGCCGCCCAGTTCCTCCAGGCGGTTAAAACATATCTGGAAGAAGAAATCAATTAACGCCGCGCAGCAGTAATCGTGTTCTTTGACCCGACGCTACCGCTTGGGGCTTGTTGTTTCCATCCTGAAATTCTATTTGCTTATCATTTTGTACGCGTTTTCGCCGCCGTTGATAAGATGAATCAATGGTTGCGGTCGGTCGGTACCTTCAATAAAGCTCGGCCTTGCGGACCAGGGGGTAACGCTGAGTACGCCGGTCAAATCCATCCAGTGCTGCAATCTCGCCACAGGCAGATCCCATGTCATGTGGAAATGGTTGGCCGGGGCGTACTGTTTGTACTCGAGCATGTTAGCATACTTTGGCACAACAAATGTATGCGGCCAGGTGGGAGTGGTCAGATCGCACATAGCCTTACTTAGCTTTTGCGGTACCTCGGTGGAATAAGCCTCGTCCCAGATCATACTGAATTTGTCGTTCACACTGCTGTAAGCAACTCTGCCCTCAATACCCTCGATACCGGCGGGAGTTTTTTTAATGATACGACGACCACC
>DAOVXR010000312.1 GCA_030636065.1 Sedimentisphaerales bacterium
ATCAAACAGAAAATCTATGATATCGACCAGGAAATAAATATTTTACAAAAGAACATACGAAAAAGAATAGTCGAGCACCTTTCGCTTCAGCCAACGGTCGATGTAACGGTCTGTTTGCTGTTGATGAGCATAGTGAAGGACGCGGAGAGGCTGGGCGATTACTCGAAAAACCTTTTCGAGGTAAGAGAGCTTGCGGGAAAGCCGATAGATAAAGAATTGTTCACAAAGTATTTCGACGAACTCGATAAAGACATAGCCAGTTTGTTCAAAGGAACCAAAGAAGCTATAATGGAGTCAAGCGACAATAAAGCGGAGTCATCGTGGGATTACAAGGCAAAAATAACAAAGAAATGCGACAGTATCCTTGAAGAACTGACTATGAGTAACCTTTCTGTGAAAGAGACTGTTTGCCTGACATTAATCGCAAGATACTTTAAGCGACTCGGCGCCCATCTGACTAATATCGCCACGTCTGTGGTTTTGCCGTTGAGCGACCTGGATTACTTCGATGAAAAAAGACGCCATGATTGAAACGGGGGCTGATAACCGCGTGGGGTAAGACCCCACCCTACTTAAGAATCCGTGAACGGTTACAAAATTTCAATCAGTCTGCCTGCCGTAGCCAGTTCTCGGCAAAGAACGCAAGATCAAACATATCAACCATCCCGCTCATATTAAAATCGGCACCTCCGCACCAATCCGGTAGTAAGCATGCGTCGTCATCATCCCACCATGTTGCCAGAACAGCGAAGTCTTCGATATTAACCTTTCCGTCGTCATTTATGTCCGTATCCGGCCGAGCAGCCAAAACATTAAGCTCCGCTATGCTCGTCCACGGCCCGTCGTTAATCTCCGACAAAGCTCTCAGGCGGACATATCGACCGAGTACGCGATCGAACGAAACTGTTTTTTCTGTCTGGTCGCTGCCCCGTCCTCCTCGCCTTCGGGCAATGTTTCTTCGCTGTCAACATACAAAAGTTCCCAGCCGGTCTGGTCAATCGGCAAACACGCTATGCCCGTAAATTCAGACGCACCGACGTCCGGAGCGGAGCCTTCATAATTTAAAGCTATTCCTTCGTTATTGACAATATTTATCGCCGGGCTGACTGTTATTGTGTTGGTATCGTAGTCAACTGTCTGGATTGTTGTTGTTTGTCCGTTTTGGGTTTTGACGGTATTGCCCATCTCGTCGGGAATGCCCCAGCCGTCGTAGAAACAGCCTGCGTCAACTACTGTGAATGAGGTTTGACTGCTTGCGGTATTGCTGGTGATGGTGGTAAGGAATACTCCTGTATCTATCATCGGGGAATTTGATTGCAGATTGAAATCGTTGTTCTCAGGGTCAACAAAAATGGGGTCTGCAAATACGCCTCCGGGGTGGCCCGCGTCCTGCCAGGCGGTCTGTTCGGTCGAATCATAAATAGTCCCGTCCCAAAAAATTCTGTTTGTGCCGGAAGGATTGAAATAAAGATTATTATGTACATCAGGTATATCGGAACTGCCGTCACGAATTTTGAAATATAACGGATAGGTATTCGTATCATTCCTGTCGAAGTAAAAGATGTTGTTAAAGATTTCATTATTTACGCTGGTTGAATATTTTTTGTAGTACATACCATAGTTCATTGTGTTTGATTTTGTGTAGAATGTGTTGTTGAATATCTTACAAAATCTCATGCTTGATGAAGGTGCTATAAGTGACAGGGTCGAAGCTGAACAGGAAGTAGTGCCCAAAGTGCAGTAAATAAAATCATCGCATACCGGATCATGGGTTACATCCCATATATTATTGTGAACGGTAATCCTCCAACATGAAAATTAACCTGATGCAGATTATAATTCTCATCTTTCTGTCGTCTTTTTGTTAAATCGCTAGGGTTTTATAAGTTGTCCCTGCCTACGCAGGGAACGGGGATGATACCCAGTGGGTATATTTCGCCAGGAAACGGGTATGAAAAAAACGGTATGATTTGTTACTGCGCCGGCAATTCTGCTCCCCCCTGATTGTGATGTTGCCCATCGCTCCTTCCTGTACCATTGCCACTGGGTTGATTATACTGCTTTTTACCACAAATGTCAATTGCTTTTTGTTTTGACGCAACCGCCGAAAGTCCGAAAAAAACGCGTAAAAACCCGCGTTTCCGGCTAAATAATCAAGGTATGTCGATTTGGAAAGAAAACCCTCGGCAATGTGATTAAAATTCAAATGGATTAAAACCATTGCACTTGGAGACACGGATGTATCGCAAAGACAACCCACATCAGATGAAATTCCAGAATTTCTACCTTCCGTTTGGCGGCGAACTCAGCGGGGAGAATCGTTGGGTGATCCTGGCTGAGTAGATTCCCTGGCATAGGATTGAGCAGAACTACCGTGAGTTTTTCGATCAAATGCAATCGTAGAATCTTGTTTTTTTCCTGTGCGGTAAACCTTTTTCGCTTGTTCTTCATGGTCAATACCTTTCTTTGAAATGCATACTAATTCAAATTCAGGAAATGTCCAATTCTGACTGAAGATGTTCTCTGTGTTTGCAATACACTGTCAATCTGCATAGGGACAGGGTAGATAAGAATCCGTCAAAAAAACCAAGATAACACTTGCAAAAAACAAGGAAATGAGTTACAATAGCCATTGACATCATCGGTTAGGCTTCAGACGCCCATTGACAAGCAAAAGATAACGAAGAAAACTAAGGGGCACAAAATGGGTAAGAAAAGAAGAGGTCGTTAATGGATTTAAGGGAGAGAAAAAGTATGCGCCC
>DAOVXR010000195.1 GCA_030636065.1 Sedimentisphaerales bacterium
ATCAATGCTAAGATGTTGATAGCCCATTGCGTTGCGTCCTTTAATTTAGAGTTTTTGTTGATATTTACTCTATCGGACGTTAAACGCGATGGGTTTTGCAACTTGCGTTTTGTTGCACTTCAGATTAAAATTCAGGTTTTTAATAAAAAACTGTGTTTGTTTAGTCAGACAGCATGGGCTAAAGCCCATCCTACGGGGCTACTATCAAAAGTCCCTACGGGACTGCCTTTTTCCAATGGTGCTTGAGTGAACGGTCATCTGTTTTTTTAATTTTTTGCTTGCAATTATCGGATGTATTGTCGATAATCACTTACATGATGTTTATAAAGCAGGATAATACCGCAGGGAATGTTAGTTGTTCGGGGCGATCCGTCTCGAAGGCGAACGTGCTCCGCGCATATCCGCTGTCCAATATCATTATCCTATCCATGTTGAGCCTGCCGTTATTGCCGCGTTTAGCCCTGCTGGGCTGATGAAAACGGCAAAACGGCTATCGGCTGACAAAAATCTTCTGTTTTTTCCCGTAATGCGCTGTTATAATGCCGTTTTCCTGTCCAGATTGTGGTTGTTTGACGGGCTATGTGCGATTGGAGGTAACTGACGATGTCAGAACAAGATAAAAACGATAATCATGTGGTAATATTCGATTCGACGCTTCGAGATGCCGAACAAAGCCCCGGAGCCAGTCTGAAAGTATCGGAAAAGGTTGAGATCGCCCATCAATTGGCGCGGTTAGGCGTTGATGTGATCGAGGCTGGGTATCCGCGTAGTTCCGACGTGCAGTTCGAGGCGGTGAACCGGATCAGTAAGGAAGTGGAAGGGCCGGTGATTGCCGGTCTGGCGCGTACGGTGGAAAAAGACATCGACGCGGCAGCCGAGGCACTAAAGCCGGCTCGGCGATGGCGGATACATACCTTTACCAGTACCTCGCCGGTACACATGGAATATATGCTGAAGATGAGTCCGTCGGAGGTATTGGAAAAGGCAGTTAAGGCGGTCAGGCACGCGCGTTCGTTGACCGAGGATGTCGAATTCAGCGGCCAGGACGCGCCGCGCAGTGACGTCAAGTTCCTTTATGAAATCATTCAGGCGGTTATCGAGGCCGGTGCCACGACAATAAATATCCCCGATACAGTCGGCTACAGTACGCCGGAAGAATTCGGCCGTCTGATAGCCGTTCTGCGGCAGAACGTACCCGGTATCGACAAAGTTATTATCAGTACGCACTGTCATAATGATCTCGGTATGGCTACGGCGAATTCACTGGCCGGTGTGGTCAACGGCGCACGGCAGATCGAGTGCACAATCAATGGCCTGGGCGAACGGGCCGGTAACGCCTCACTCGAAGAAGTGGTAATGGCGATTGAGACACGCAAAGATATTCTGAAATGCAATACCAGTATAAAGACCGAGGAGATTTATCGAACGAGCCGATTGGTCTCGCGGTTGATGGGTATCGAGGTTCAACCGAATAAGGCTATTGTCGGTGCCAATGCCTTTGCACATGAGTCCGGCATCCATGTCGATGGCCTGCTCAAACACCGCAGTACTTATGAAATTATGACGCCGGAGTCGGTAGGTGTTCCCAAAAGCAAAATGGTGCTGGGTCGTCATTCGGGCCGTCATGGCCTGAAAGCTCGCTGTGAAGAATTGGGCTTCGAACTGGACGAACAACAACTGCAGGGCATCTATGAAAAGTTCACAGAATTGGCCGACAAGAAAAAAGAAGTCTTCGATGAGGATATTATCGCCCTGATCGATGATGAAATTACTGCCCTGCCCGAAACGTTTCATCTGGATTATCTCCAGTGCAGTTCCGGTACTGGTACGCTACCGAGTGCTACAGTGCGGATTGTTCGGGGAGAGCAGATTTTGCAGGAAGCGGCCTGGGGCGATGGGCCGGTCGATGCCACCTATAACGCCATCACAAAGGCGACCGGCCTGAAGGTGGAACTGGAAAATTACAGTATTCGGGCTGTTACCGGCAGCAGTGAAGCACTCGGCGAGGCCATCCTGCGGATTCGATACGAGGGTAAGGTCTTTGTCGGACGCGGCGTAAGTACCGATATTATCGAGGCGTCGGCCAAGGCCTATATCAGCGCGCTGAACCATATGATGATCCGCGTTAACAGTGGATAGAAAGAAAATTTAACCACGAAGAAAAAAAGAGAATACAGAGTTTTAACCACGGATTGCATGGATTAAGAAAATGGGTGAAACAGAGTTATTATATTCTGATTTGACGTATAAAGTAATTGGTGCGGCTATGGAGGTCCACAAAAATCTCGGTGCCGGCTTTCTCGAAAGTGTTTATGAGGAGGCATTGGCATATGAGTTTGAACTACAAAATATTTTATACGAAAGACAAAAAAATATAATTGTATATTATAAGAACAAAAAAGTTAAGCAGTTCATATCTGATTTTATGGTTGATGAAAAAGTCGTGGTTGAGATAAAAGCAATTAAAAATATTACTGATATTGAAAAAGCACAACTTATTAATTATCTCAAGGCAACAGGTCTAAAGGTAGGTATGTTATTCAATTTTGGAGCCGATTCATTAGAATATAAAAGATTTGTAAATTAAATCCGTGGTTAAACTGTTTTTTGGTTGCGGCCGAAGGCTGCGATATGTAATTCGTGGTTTGAAATTGAATTGGGTATAATGCTTCAGGAGCATGATAATATGTCAATGACGATAACTGAAAAGATATTAGCGGTGCATTGCGGGGAGGACTCGGTTAAGCCGGGTCAGCTTATCAATGCGCGGATAGACGTGATTATGTGCCACGATGTAACGACGCCGCCGGCGATAGCAATGCTCGCCGAGCGGGGAATGGACCGGGTGTTCGATCGTGAAAAGATCGTGGTTACGCCCGACCATTTTCAGCCGGCCAAGGACATAAAAAGCGCCGAACTGCACAGGCGACTCGATACGTGGTGTAAGAAACACGACATCAAATATTATTATCCGCTGGGCAAGGCGGGCGTATGCCATGCCCTTCTGCCGGAACAGGGACACGTTCGGCCGGGTGAGGTGATTGTCGGCGGAGACAGCCATACCTGTACGTATGGCGCCTTCGGCGCGTTCAGTACCGGAATCGGCTCGACCGACCTGGCAGCGGCCATCGCTACGGGCGAACTCTGGTTCCGGGTGCCGGATACGATTAAATTCGTACTCAACGGTAAATTACCACATGGTGTTTATAGTAAGGACGTTATTCTGGCTGTTATCACGCGTATCGGCACGGATGGGGCGCGATATAAAGCGATGGAATTTGTCGGGCCGGCGTTGGCGGAAATGTCGATGGAAGCGAGAATGACTATTACCAATATGGCTATCGAGGCGGGCGGTAAAAACGGTATAATAGATGTCGATGATGTTACCAGGGCGTATCTAAAAGAACATCTGCGCGATAAAAAGGAATACACCGTTTATGCCTCGGACCCTGACGCGGAATATGAGCGGGTGGAGGAGTTTGACTGTTCCACGCTTGAGCCGATGGTAGCTCTGCCGCACCTGCCGGGCAATGGTAAAAAAATCGGCGAAGTTGCCGGTTTGGCTATGGATCAGAGCTATATCGGCAGTTGTACCAATGGCCGAATAGAAGACATGAGAATCGCCGCGTCTATCCTCAAAGGACGTAAGGCGGCTATCCGTACAATTATTGTTCCGGCAACGCCTGAGATATGGAAACAGGCAATGGACGAAAAACTGTTCGATGTGTTTTACGAGGCCGGATGTGTGATTTCCGCGCCAACCTGCGGGGCGTGTCTCGGTGGTTTTATGGGTATCCTGGCGGCGGGTGAAAAGTGCGTCAGCACGACTAACCGTAATTTCGTGGGGCGCATGGGCGATCCGAAAAGCGAAGTTTATCTCGTTAGCCCCGCTACCGCAGCAGCCTCGGCTGTCGAAGGGAAACTGACCGATCCGAGGAAATATTTGTGATTTTAGAAAACCGCGTGGGGTAAGACCCCACCCTACAAGACACCTCTCTGAAATACAGAAAGGTGGCACCCGGCGGAGAAAAAAACAGAAAAAATGTAGAAGAGATGAACGTCCAACATTCAACATCCAACGTTCAACATTCAACGTCGAATCAAAGAAATTAAGAAATCAAAAGAAAAGAAGGAACCAATAGCGAATACAAGAACACCTCTCTGGAATACAGAAAGGTGGCACCCAGAAAAAACGCGTGGGTCAAAGCCCCACCCTACAAGACTGTAATTTTGGAGAAGTAAAACAATGCCAAGACCCCCTTTAACACCTTACGGCAATCGGCCGGTGGTTACGCCAATTGTCAACGCGGTTAATTATGAGTACAGTTCGTTCGAGGTGCTGC
>DAOVXR010000176.1 GCA_030636065.1 Sedimentisphaerales bacterium
ACCTTATAATTCATTAAGAGAAAAATCGTTTGGGCAGACGGACAAATTGGGGCCGTTTCGGCCGGAGGGTCGGGGCAATTTGTCTGTCTGGGGCCCCGAACGAATTTTCTCGTTCTTAATGCCTGTTACAACAATTACTTATGGAAGTGTAACACTTGGGAGTTGAATCCGCCTTTAGCAGACCCCGAAGGGGTCATAACAATAATAGCCGCGGGTGAAGGCCGCAGGCCGGAACCCGTGGTGTGAAATCAGCAAAAGATTTACAACCCTGTAAGGGTTGAACAAAATACCCTGCCGGCAAAATGGAGTCTTGTGGGGGCTTACCCCACGTGTTTTTCTTATTTAGCGGATGCGAAAAAAATGAACCAAATGGACGATAATGACTTTTGTGAAGACGAAATAGAGGAATTTGACGAACCTGTCAAATTCCGCAATCATGTTACCGAGTGCCCCAATTGCAAAAAAACCATCACTGAGGACATGGACAATTGCCCGTATTGCGGTGATATTCTGTTTCGTTACCTGAAAAATGGCACCTTTATCCCCCGAAAGGGACCGCTTGCAAAGATCGTAGCGGTGATAATCATCCTGACAATCATCCTCGGCATTCTGGCGTTTATAATGGGGAGCCTCGGTGTTTTTTAGTTCTTCCGTAGGATGGGCTTCAGCCCATGCGGGTATTTCCTTATCCGTAAAAATGATTTTTCAATTCACGCTGAACCGGCACACCGACGTCAAATCAGAAAAAACGCTGTAAATTAAGCCTGTATGAGTTTGCTGACGATAATGACAACAACGAGGCTGTGGGTCTCCCGGTAGATACCGGGAACAGCCTGGCTTGGAGGGTCCGAGTTACGGCGAACTCGGATCCCTCCTTTTTGATGCAACCGCCAAAAGTCAAAAAAAACAGCACAACAGCACTAACAACGCTCCAGAATCAAGTGGGCAAAGGACTTTTGACGCTGGCGTCCTTTTTGCCGATTCGATACCCCTCTTGGCGTTCTACACCTGATATTCTCCTGTGATAACCATTCACGCAATTTTCCCTTACCAGACCCCAAAGGGGTCATAGCAATAATAGCCGTCGGCGTCAAAATTGTTGAATTTGGGCAACGCGTGTACATCTGAGAAATATAGGTATAAGGTCTTTGTACATATAAGGTTAAATATAATCAGAGCTTTTACTGAGAGCGTTTTTGTGTTGCGAAATCAACATTATGGTTTGGATAGAAGTATGACAAGGCCTGTGATTTGCCTGCACAAATTATTATAACCTGTTTATTTTCAGGAAATTACGATTAAATATAATATCTGTCTATAATTTATCTTATTGATGGTATTGTTTTTGCGCATTGTACACTGTGGAGAGAGATTTCTTTGGGACAAATTCTGTGTCCCGGAATATCGTTTTCAATCGTGTTATTTTTCTTTTTATGACCACTGCGCAAGCCCGGAGAGGGAGTAAAACTTGCTGGATTATCGCGTGAAGAACCTGGCAGCAATTTTCACAGCTGATCCTTTTTACCGGTGTGCGATTTCGGAGTCTTTGGAAGCATTAACCGAAGTTACACCCCGTGAAATAAGCCGTTGGCCTGATCTTGATGGACTATTGGATGAGGAGTCTGTTTGTCTGTCTGTTTTTGCGTTGTCGGACGAAAGTCGGCGGTGTATCAGGTCTTCGTCGGAGGAATTCAACAAGTTCATACAGTTTTTGCCCCGTCTGCGCCGTCACCACCCTTTTTGTCAGGTCATTTTGATCTCAGCGCATAATTTGTCTGTCCGGCACAGTTGCGAGGCTATTGTTCAGGGTGTAACAGCCATAGTTGATCCTCACCAGGACAATTTTAGCGACGATCTCCGCGGGCGCCTTCACGAAGCATATCATCATTTCAGGGAGCTTAAGGACCGCGAAGCGGAACCTGAGTTATTGCCTTTGTTCGCGCAAAACAATTTGGTTGGACGAAGCAGAGTTTTGATGGAGGTAGTCAGGTTGGCCCAACGGGCCGCAAAAATCTCTGACGCCCCGGTTATTATTTATGGTGAGTCAGGTACCGGCAAGCAACGGCTGGCGGAAATTATCCACGAACTGGACGAAAAACGCGGTTCGCATCCTTTTATTTGCGTGAATTGCGCTGCCATTACGGGAACCCTGGCGGAAAGTGAACTGTTCGGCCATAAAAAAGGCGCCTTTACCGGTGCAACGGAAGACAGGCTGGGCTATTTTCGAGCCGCCGACGGTGGTACTATTCTGCTGGACGAGATCGGCGAACTGGACATGGCTTTGCAGCCGAAAATCCTGCGGGTTGCGCAGGAAGGCCTGATACTGCCGGTCGGCAGCGACAGAGAATATCATGTGGATGTTCGCCTGATTGCCGCGACGCATCGTAACTTGCGGAAGATGATCCTGGACGGCAAATTCCGCCTCGACCTGTATCAGAGACTTAATGTCATTCAGCTTAATGTTCCGTCGTTGCGTGAGCGAACGGAGGACATCCCGGCCTTGTTCGAGAGTTTTCTGGACAAGTATTCTCATTACAGCCGTTGTCGGATTGAGTCGGTAGATCCGAAAATATATAAAATCCTGGCTTGGACGGTTGGAGCCGGTAATGTGCGTGAGTTGGAAAATATTGTCCGTCAGATTTTGATTTTCAAGGAAAGTGGCCGTCGCATTGAGATCACTGATTTGCCCCGCGAGATTATCCGCAAGAAGATGCAGGAAGTTGCGGTGGAGGCTGCCGTGAACATCCCCGAAGAAATGATTGACGCGGTGGCTTATGGCCCGAAGAAGTTGGCTGATGTTGTAGATGAATATGAAAAATATATGCTTAGCCGCCTGATCGATCGAGGTGTTAATCAGACCACCCTGGCCGACAGCCTTGGCATCACACGCCGAACCCTGTACAACAAGCTGCAAAAGTACGATTTACGCTAACCTTCTGTTCAATCTCTTCTTTCTTTCTCACAACTCATTTTTGACAGGCATTCGGGCGCCGGTGTCTCGGAGCCAGATAGCCAGCATCGCGTCCAGTTCCCTGACCTTTTCAGGCATCCGGGCGGACAGGTCATTTTTTTCGCTGATGTCGTTATGGAGATTGAACAATTCGAAGGTTTTTCCCTCGTAGCGTTTGATCAGTTTCCAGTTACCGGCGCGGACGATACTATATGGCACCACATCGCCGCCTCGATAGTGTGGAAAGTGCCAGAAAATAGCGTTACGATTAAATGTCCCGGTTTGCTCTAACAGTGGGATCAGGTTTTGTCCGTCGATAGTTCGGTCGGCCGGTATGTTTTCGCCGACAGCACTGCAAATAGTCGGGAAATAATCGACGCTTATGACCGGTTCATCGCAGAGCGAGCCTGCCTTAACCACGCCGGGCCAACGGACAATCAAGGGTACTCGAATACCTCCTTCGTAGGGATAACCTTTCCCTGCTCGCAACGGGGCATTGTGGGTAACACGCCATCGCTTCGATCCGACTAATCCGCCATTGTCTGAGGTAAAGATTATTATTGTTTGTTTGGTGAGGTTTGTTTCGTCGAGCGCTGCCATAACTTTTCCGACGGCGTCATCGACACTTTCAACCATTGCGGCGTATGTCGGATTTTTTTGTTTGGTTGCTTTTTTGGCTTTATATTTGGCAACAACTTTTTCTTTGGCCTGGATAGGCGTATGCACTGCGTAGTGGGCCAAATACAGAAAGAACGGATGACCGCTGTGTTTCTTTATAAAGCCCACTGCTTCGTCGCCTTCACGGTCGGTGAGGTACTCTCCTTTGCTTCGGGGCTTGAGAGTTGGGATATCGCCCTGACGTTTGCTGTGATACGGATCGAAGTATGTGGGAGGTTGTCCGAAATCGCATCCGCCGATATTGTAATCGAACCCTTGTTTGTCCGGATACCAATCGTCCGGGCCGAGATGCCATTTACCGATATGGCATGTGGCGTATCCCGTGGGCTTGAGTACTTCGGCAATAGTGATTTCGTTTAGTTCCATCCATAACGCATTTTTCGGACAGAGCAACTTTTTGTTTTTTCTTTTGTCGTAACCGGTCGGATTCTTTTTGTCTGCGGGGATTTTACCATCTTGAAAACCGGAGCGAATCCAGTCCGTAATTCCAAGACGGGCAGGATAACGCCCTGTCATCAGGGCCGACCGCGTTGGCGAGCATACTGCACCTGCCGCGTAGGCATTGGTAAATTTCATCCCTCCCCCAGCGAGACGGTCTATGTTCGGCGTCTCGTAGTATCGACTTCCGAAGCATTCCAGATCGGTCCAGCCCATATCGTCAATGTGGATAAGAATAATATTTGGCTTGGGTACGTTTGGTTTTCGTGCGAACAGACATCCCGGTAACGCCAGCGATGCCGCCCCCAGCCCCACAGTCTTGAAGAAATCACGTCTTTTCATAACAACTCCTATCGTAGTTCGGGCCATGCCCGCTTTAAGTAGGGTGCGATGTATCGCACCATTTTTTTACAGCCATTTACAGCGATGGCAACTTTCTATCATTCGTCATTTCTTTTTCTATACCTGAATTTTAATCTGAAGTGCAACAAAACGCAAGTTGCAAAACCCATCGCGTTTAACGTCCGATAGAGTAAATATCAACAAAAACTCTAAATTAAAGGACGCAACGCAATGGGCTATCAACATCTTAGCATTGATG
>DAOVXR010000171.1 GCA_030636065.1 Sedimentisphaerales bacterium
AAACTGCACCAAAGACACTACAAATGCCCTCGGAGAGGTCTCGGCCGCATTACGGCCTGCTTCATAAGTTCTTTTTTAACAACCATTAATCGTTTATTCACAAATACTTACAAAACCTACTGCTCGGATTTCTAATCCGTAGGTCAGTGGTTCGAATCCCTTCGGGCGTGTTACGTAACTGCTTTGTATATAGGTAGTTATGAGTAGTTAAATGTCACCGCTAAACTTAAAAAAAGGGTGGTGATCTGAAATGATCAAGTTGCATACATGTAGTTACACTGCGTATAGGTGAATAGACTACAAGAGTAGCTATTTAGATCGCTGAAGATTGTGGAAACTGAAGCTGGGCTTATAAAGGGCATCCTTCTGTCAAGTTAAGACTTACGCGATTAAAATTATTTCCACGTAATCGGATCAAGTTTGTAATAGTTTTTTAGTTCCTCGTACAGATCGGGATGTTTTTTTTTCATCTGTTTTGCTTTTTCCAGGAACGCCTCCGTTGCCACCGCGAAAAACTCAGCCGGGTGGGTCGCCCCATAGCGGCGCATAACGCTACGGCGGTGTTTTTTCGTTTTCCCCTGCAGCGCCTCATACTCCCCGCTCAACACTTTCGCCCAACTAGCATAGCAGCCTCGGCTTTCCAAAATAGGGGATCCGTCGGCGGATCCATCTTCCTGGTCCAGCCGATGTGAAAATTCATGAAAGACCACGTTCTGTCCGTCATTGATATTATCCGCCCCGCCGGTCACGCTGTTCCAGGCCAGCACCACCGGCCCGTTCTGCCACGATTCCCCCTGCCGCGCCCGCCCGCCCACGGTCCCATCGCCACCAGCCTGCCGAGCCACATACGCCGCCGGATAAACCAGGATCGAGGTGAGCCTGGGAAAATATTTCGTCTTGCGATTCAAAAGCAGCATACACGCCTGCCCAGCGATAGTCACCCGGACCTCGTCGGTAATCTCCTGCCCCCCGCACCCCTCGAACCGCTTCTCGGCCAGAAAAACGTTGATCAACCCTTCAATCTGTCCCTTTAATTCAGCCGGTAGCCGATTATGCAAAGGAACATTTTTCTCCAGAATTCCCCGCCATTCGGGTTTAAACGGCTTGGACAATAGCCGTTTCCGCTGCGTGTTCCGCACCGCCCGTCGCCAGAGAACAACCCCCAACGCCAATATCAATCCTGCTCCAATTATCTTAATCGCGAACATGGCGCTCCCAAAAGAAACTATAAACAAACATTATACTTCTTAAGCGACCCGGCTGCCAATGAGGTATAAGTGAGAGTCGGTAGTGGCAAACAGATTATATGGCCGATGCCACAGTCGGTCAAAAATGGAAGATTATTTATTTACACGTCTTTAGCATCGAGATTTTCGATAAGGCCGTTGTTCATATTAATAATACGGTCGGCATAACGATCTGCCTCTGAACCGTGAGTTACAACGATAACCGTACCGCCCTGACGGTGGAAGTCGCGAAGATGGGCGAGGACTGAATGGGCGTTTTCGGGATCGAGATTGCCGGTTGGTTCGTCGGCGAGGATTATTTTGGGTTGATTATGCAGAGCGCGGGCGATAGCAGTACGCTGTTTTTCGCCGGCGCTGAGTTGGGATGGTTTATGAAAGGCCCGTTCAGCTAAACCAAAATCGTCGAGTAAAGCGGTAAGTCGGGTTTTATCGATTTTTTTACCGGCGGCGGGGCCGGCAAGAGCAATGTTTTCCGTAATATTCAAATATGGAACAAGATGAAACATCTGAAAAATGAATCCGATATTGTCAGCCCGGAATTTAGCTCGTTCTTTAAGGCTTATTTCGTATAGATCGTTTTGTTCTACAACTGTCCTGCCCCCTGTCGGGCGCAACATGCCCGCAAGGATCATCAGCAATGTGGTTTTACCACTGCCGCTTGGCCCTCGAATCACAACAAAGTTTCCCTTATCAATTCGCAGACTGATACCATCCAGAGCGTGGACACGGCCCCGGCTGGTTGGGTATATTTTTGTTATGTTCTCTAAAATAATCATTAGTTTTCCTTCAGGGTACTGGCGGGGTCCTGGGCGACGGCGATCATCGCCGGGATAAAGCCGGCTACGGCGGCAAAGACCGGGGCCGCTATCAACACAATCGGCAGTAGTGAATATTCGAATTTAATCGCCTTTGCGGTTACCTTGAAAATCTCCGGTCCGATGTCAAGTGCCACTGCCGTCCCGATAAAGAATCCCGCCATTGCCCCCAACAGGCCCGTTAAGACGGCTTTTCCGAGTATCAGCAGGGCAATATGGCCTGAACCATATCCAAGTGATCGCATAATACCGATTTCGCTTCGACGCTGATTGACATTATTATGGGCCAGTACCGCGATCCAGGCGCCGCAGACGAGAATAGCCATTGGCATAATAAACGCCAGGTATCCCTCCATAGCGGCTCTTTGTTTTTGGCGAATTTCAGCGATACCTTTCAGCAGGAGCACCTTTCCTTCGGGCAAAATTTCGGCGAGTTGCTGCTGAGCGATTTCGAGCATTGACCGCGGATCGTTTTTGTCTTCAATAAGGCAAAGGCACTCCAAAGCCTTTATCTCGTTAATTTGCCCTTTCAGATTGAGAATATTTTGTATATCGTGCAGGTCGCCGTAAATACGGATGTCATCACTACTGCCGCTGGGCGAGAGACACTTGATTACCTTGAACGCCCTGTCGAAAAGGTCAATTTTATCACCGGCTTTTATATCGAACATACCAGCCGCTTCCGATCCGAGATAGACCGTGCCGGGTTCCACGAAGAAGGTCATTGGTTTCTGGTGCCTTTTATCGGCAGGCAGTACTTCGGGCAGGATGCCGGTGAGGATAACGGTTTTGTCTCGCCAGGAAACGGTTTTTTGCAGAGTTGCCGTCAGGTGGGTATAACTGTAGCCCCGCAATGAGGCGAACCGGCTCACATACTGCTCCGGCATAGTATGTTCGGAGAAGCCGGCGGACCAGAATTTGTCCATACTCGTTTGCCGAGGGATGATGCGCAGGTTCTGACCCATATTCCGCATAATGCGTCTGGTCTCACGCCGATAGGCTCTGCCGGTGGTATCGAAGGCCACAAGCAGTACTACCGCGGTGGTAACAGCCAGCAAACTCAGTATAAAATTGAGCTTACGGAATCCGATTTCTTTCCATATCAGAACGAAAATGTTCATATACTCATTCCAAACGAAAATACCAGGTTGGTCAATTCATAACTCGTTTAGTACTATCGGCTTGCAAGCCGGGCAGCACAATGAAATCATACCCGATGGGTATGTTATCTTTTTGTTGTTCTTAAAAGAATTATCGCGCCAACGATTAAGACCAAAATCGCCAATCCGATAAAGATGAACATAACACGAGCTAACGGCGAATCGGCTTCGGGTGAAGGTGCCGGATCAGCGACCGGTTTTACGGCAACTGACTCGGGAATAACTTGTTTGGGGGCCATTTGTTTGAGAGCAACTGATTCGGGAGCAGCAGGTTCAGGTGTAATTTGTTCGGTGGCGAAGGGTATAGTCGATTGGGTATCAGGTTCCTGCTCAGGTGTGTCGTCGAATTCCACTACCAATTCCTGGTAACCAAACGGCATATCCGGTAACGACGATGACGGAGCTTGCAGGCCGCGGCTATAGAGTGAGCCGATTCTGATAATGCGGCTGATCTCCATTTTTATCATAGGGTTTTCCGGATCGAACCCCAGGTTTTTAGCGACGATATTTTGTGTTTGTTCGTCCCATTTGATTGGTGTCGGCATACCGAGAATCCAGGAACGGTCGAGACCACATTCGCAGTCGGCCCCGACGATGGAAAGGATAGTGGTCAGGTTATATTCGTTGACCTGTTCGCCCCTGAGGAGCGGGCCTATTCGTTTGGCTCGGCCGTAGAGCACGGCGGCCGTGATTGTATTGGGGTCTTCATCGATATCCAGTCCCAGGCTCCAGAGTAATATTTTTTCGTCGGTGATTGATTTGGAATTTATTTCCATCATAACCGGCGGATGGAAGATGGGCTTGGGCATAAATGACATTTGTTCACTGATTACACCGATAGATTCCGTAGCTGCCTGTCGTGCGGTTTTATTATCCTGTTCTTTGGGTCCGTCGATCAACACAACTACGGCAAAAGACTTCGGGAGCTGTTTTACAAGCTGCTTTCGTAGAGGTGATGAAACGATATTATCCAGGGCGTCGAGCAGGGTTTGCCGGAAGGGTCGGCCGGGCCGCGTAACAGGAATGGACAGTGAACGGCCATCGGGAGAAACCAAAACCGCAGCCGGCAGGGATTCGCGTTTTGGAGGGGCAAGGTCGGGGTTAAGGTATTTTAGAGCCGGGTGGTCTTTTTGTTGGTCGATATTAACAACCTCGGCCCAGACGCCGGTATCCAACAGAGTCGCGTCCGACAAATTCGTAAAAGTGGATATAGTCGCTTCGGGAGTCTTATCGCTGACGAATCCATAAAATATATACGGCTGAATACCGAGGTCAACGTATCCGACGTCGCGAACATTATATGCACATGCGCAAACGGGTAAGCTCCGAAACACCACCGTTAGAAATATAAAAAGGCATAATCTTTTCATTACCTGAATTTTAATCTGAAGTGCAACAAAACGCAAGTTGCAAAACCCATCGCGTTTAACGTCCGATAGAGTAAATATCAACAAAAACTCTAAATTAAAGGACGCAACGCAATGGGCTATCAACATCTTAGCATTGAT
>DAOVXR010000111.1 GCA_030636065.1 Sedimentisphaerales bacterium
AAAGAAAATAAAGGAACTCGTATGCGATGAAGATTCATCACTCAATGGCCGTAAAATGAACACGGCCTATATGATACAGGCCTGGTTTGAGAAAATGCAAGGCACTCAACAGCCGCTCTACGGCTATGAGAAAACCTATCCAATGTTTTCCAAGGCGGTCGAGTGTCGCAAAAAAATAGAAAACCTAAAAAAAATAGAAAATCGCAAAAAAATAGATGCCATCCTCGCTGACATAACCAGTGAAAAGACCAGCAAGCAATTGAAAGAACTTATAAGTAAAATACCTGATAATGGTAATTTTGAGCCGCAAACCCTTAAAGGCAATCTCCTGAAAGGTTGCAGGGATATTGACAAAAACGAGCGAATTCTGAGACGCTGCAAAGTTCAGGATATGGTTACATTCATGATGGTTAAAGAAACGTTGACAGATCAACTGGCCTTTAAAACTGAGGATAATAAGGATAAGGGAAATCCCTTAAAGCTTGAAAATATTATCCCAAAAACGAAAGATGATAAAACAATTTTCAATCGACCTATCACCTGTACAACCGAAGTGTCAATTCCCTTTGGTACCGGCGAAACCCATCACGATAAGGGTTATGTTGATTTTATAAAAAACAGATACGAAGGTCTCTATAGTTTTATTCAAAAAAACAAAAAAATAGAGCTTAAATATAAAATCACATCGGAGAATACCAAACTTAAAGATTTGGGTAAATATCGTCGCTATTTTTATGACCGCCGTTTGCCCGGCCTTTTGATATGGAAATATCCACCGAATGCCAAAAGCGGGTCTGAAATTAAATACTCTGATATTGAAGACCAGATCAAGGCTTACCAGCAACATAGGCTGAAAATCGCCGGTCTGTTATATGTTCTGGAGAAAAAAGTCATTGAACGCTGGGTGTCTCCGGAGGAGTTGAGCGGCGAGGGTTATATTTCTTTTAATCAGGTAATAGAAAAACTCAAAGAGCGGCTGCCGGAATCCAACGATAAGTGCGATACACTTTTGAACATCAGAAATGCCGTTTATCACAACCAGTTTCCGGTATATGAAGATGCGATTGAAAATGCTGATGGTGAAAAAATCGCCGACAAAATGCTTGCTGTTACGGAAGACTACGTCAACGATATTACAAAACAGATAACCCAAAGTGATAAGGAATTGGAAAATGTTTGATCTACTTGCCCAGACGCAGACGGCGACAGCTACAAACTGGTCGCTGGAACTATTAAAGCTGGTATTGCCGGCAATATTCGGTTTTTTGGCGGTATGGTTAGGGTTGTGGGTATGGCATCGGCAAAAACGCAGTGAGCCGAAATACCAATCGCTTGGGTATCTCAACCAGAAGCGACTTGACGGTCTGCTAAAGGCTTGGTCGCTTTTGGCGTATATGACGGATGTTGAGAATCCAAAGGCCGTTATGCTGTGGGAAAAAACAGGCCGCGAAACAGTATATTACCTGCGCCCCGAGCAGGCGAGGGAGTATATGATAGCGTTGGCCGAGATGTTTTATGCGGACGGCTACGGCCTGTTGCTGGGACGGGAGATTAAGAATCTGTTTTATGAGTATCGTAGTCAGTTATATGGTGTACTGTTAAAAGCCAAAAGCCTGTCAGATGGTGGTAACCCAATTAGGCTGGAGAAAGATGAATTGGTTGGTCGGTTGAAAGAGATTTATAATGAACTTAACGAGAAGTTGCGGGAAGAACTGCAAAAAATAGAAAAATAAAACAGCATGGAACAAATGATAGACCATTTTTTACGGAGAGATTTTAATGTAACACCAAACTCTACAGCAGGTTGTAAAGCATCTGGCTGTAGAGGCCCTCGATTTGGAGGGTAGGTACAGCAGGGCAACGGGATCGGTGCCGGCCGGAGTAGGCCGTAGAGGCCCTTGGTTTGGGTGAATTAAAGAGGGGGGGAAAATAAAGAAACTATGAAAGTCAGATGCTCGGAGGCGAATGGGTTACAATCGCCGGGCGTCATCTTTCTGCGTCGGGTGCCCACCCTCGGAATATCCTATGATAAGATAAACCGGGTGCCACCTTTCCGCCGAAGGCGAACTTGTCCGCCGAAGGAGGAGCGGTGCTCTTGTTGTAATTGACAATTGAACGACAGCCTTTATAATAGCAGCCGTAGCCTGGAAAAAAAGTAGCCCGGGCCGTACCCGCCATTTGGGATCGATTGTGTCGGCAATTTTCTATTATTCGTTATTGGGATTTCGTTATTGATTCGTCATTAGTTTTTGTTCTATTTATTTGAACAGTGGATCAGGTGAACAGGAGACCGTAGTGGAACAGGTTGTTTCAATAATCGCTATTTATTTTACATACTCGTATTAACTGATTTTTCACCTGTTCTACTGCTCATCTGTTCCACTGCTCTATTTTTTGAGCATAGCTCAAAAAATTGCAGGGTGGGCCTGTGGCCCACGCAGTACTCTGTATTTACGGTTTTTTTCATTATTAGGCCCGAAAGGGCGGCAGAACACAATCTGTACAAAACGTGAAAGGAGCTTTGTTATGAAACGATATTTTTTCCTCATGGTAGTTCTCGGCTTTGCCGGCAGTAGCCTGGCGGATGTCTTGGTTTTCAAGAACGGCGACAGGCTTACTGGCACATTTGTGCGTATTACGGACGGTAAGCTGGTTTTCAAGGCCGAGTTGGCTGGTGAGGTAACAGTGGGCTTGGATGATGTGCGGACGTTCGAGACTGTCGAGCCGATAGAGGTTCATTTGAAAGACGGTACCGTCATCAAGAGCAAGGCACGGCAGGATCAGCCCGGTCGTCTGGTTCTCGAGGCCACGGACATATTAAAGAAGCAGAGTTTTGTCTTCGCTGACATAGTGGCTGTCAATCCGCCGCCCAGGCCGAAGGTCAAATGGGCCGGCAATGTTACCGCCGGTCTGACCAGTACTCACGGCAATACTTTCTCGGAAAACGGTAGCGTCAATTTTGACGCCACCCGCCGTTCAGAAAAGGATCGTACCAACGTTTTCGGACGATACATGATCAGTCGCACGAAAGAAACAGACGCCTTGACCGGCAAGGAGGAGAAGGTTACTACTGCGGAAAGTTTCGCTATGGGTGGCAAGTACGACTATTTCTTTAGTAAAAAACTCTATAGTTATATCAGCGGCAATTTCAAAAAGGACCATATTGCCGATCTGGACCGCCGTATTATTACCGGTGTTGGTTGTGGTTATCAGTGGATTGAGTCGGACAAGATGAATTTTTCGACTGATTTGGGTCTGTCGATTTTATGCGAGCAGTACACTACTAACGGCGAAACCACTAAAAGCGATGAGCTTGCTGTCCAGATGGGGTATCGTTTTGACAGGGAGCTTTATAAAGGGATCAACTTTTTCCATAACCTGATTTATTATCCCAGCGTAACTGGTTCCGTCTCGGATTATTATTTAACAACGGACGCTGAAATTCGGGTTGCCCTGAACAAGTCGATGTTCGGTAGTTTCAAGGCGATCCTTGATTACGATTCCACACCCGCCGAAAACGTCGGTGGCACTGATACGAAATATATCCTTGGCGTAGGCTGGAGTTTCTAAGAACCAATCAACCTTTGTTGTGAAAGATGAGATATACAGTGTGCGGACGCCACATCTCCCCTTCTTGATATTGTAACCGCTTTGCGTCAAAAGAGTTACATGACATACTAACTCATTTCCTGCCTGACTGACTAATCCCCCACCTATCGGAATACTCCCTATTTCACCAGAATATTTCTTGCCACCGATGTTAATATAGATAAAATAGCGAAAATAGTAAAGGTTTTTCCACCTCTCCGACGATAGGTACTATGTTACCTATTTTAACATTGTTAGTTTTGGAATTTTGCGAAAAAGGAATATTCGCTAATGGAGTCGTTTGTGTGATTGAGCACGGAAGTCATTACGCAAGCATTAGTTAAGGGAATAAAGAATGAATCTCGAACAATTTTTACCAAAGTATCTCGAAAAATTGCTCCAGGGCGACCGTCTCGGCTGCCGCAAAATCCTCGGCGAAGCCCTCCAGACCGGCACGCCGGTGAATATTATATTTACTGATTTGTTTTGGCCTGTAATAGAGGAATTGGGCAGGCTTTACCGGGCGAATAAGATTGATATTATCACCGAGCACATGGCTACCCGTATCAATCGTACGCTGGTGGATCAATTACAAAGCAAATTGCCCCGACGTGAAGCACGCAATCTTAAAATCGTCGTAACCTGCGCCAATGACGAACCCGAAGAATTAGGCGCCCAGATGTGTGCCGATCTATTCGAATCGGACGGCTGGGAAGTCAGATTTATCGGCGGCGGTGTGCCTAATGATGAAATTATGGCCCAGGCAGGGATATTTCAACCCGATATTCTGTTCATCTACGGTACCAAACCCTCCGACGCACCAAAAGTAAGGCAACTGATGAATAGTATCCGAAACGTCGGCGCCTGTCCGCAAATTCGGTTTATGCTATCAGGCGGTGTGTTCAACCGGGCAGAAGGACTCTGGGACGAAATAGGAGCAGACCTGTTCGCGTCAACAGCCAAAGAAGCCCTGCAAGTGGCACTTACCGACCGCCGGGCAGACCTGTCGAAACGCCAGAACCGACGCATATCAACTAAAAAGCAGGTTCCGGATATCAGTATGGTTTAAAATACTATTCAGTACGGTATGCCTCGGTGAGTTTTAAGCCGAGTTCGTGGGCTTCACGCATCGCGGTGGGATGTTGGCGGATGGCGCCAGGCTTGTCGATGCCCTCGAACAATAAATCGTCCCAATACTCCATCTCAAGGGCGTCGAAAAACCATTTCATGGTGACCCGGGCGCCGGCAAATACTTTGCTGCCGTGAGTAGCGCCGACAGAGATGAATACACCACGGCGAACAGGGGCGGCAGGGGGCCTCAATGGCAGCTTGCGAACATAACGGCGTGCCCAGAATACCTGGCAACGGTCAATAACCATCTTGGCCTGGGCGCAATGGGCCATAAAATAAATGGGGGCGGCAAAGACCACGCAATCGGCCTTGGCCAAACCGGGATACAATAACCGCATATCATCGTCTATC
Organism: Sedimentisphaerales bacterium; assembly: GCA_030636065.1. The sequence continues at coordinate 5,071 of DAOVXR010000111.1, forward strand.
TGACAAGTGTCGGCCCGCAGACAATAATCACAATGCCGACAAGGACCAAGGTTTAACGAAGCAATACTGAACTTCTCAACCTCGCAGCCGGCATCGCCACAAGCTCGCAGAAATTCGTCGAGCAGCAACTCCGTATTACCGTGCCTGCGAGGACTACATGATAAACCCATGATTTTCATTTCGCGTTCACTATCAAAAAAGCCAAGCGGGGTAAAACCCCACCCTATAAGACTATTATAAAGGCTGTCGTTCAACTGTCAATTACAACAGGAACACCTCTGGGCTACGCAAAAAGGCGGCACCCAAGTTTATCATAGGATATTCCGAGGATGGGCACCCGGCGGTGGAGTTTAGACTGATTGTTTTACCGTGTTACATCACTCAAAGTTTTAACAGGTGCTTTGAATTCGACATCCGCAAACTGCTTAAAATGTTTTTTGCCGCATTTAATTTTGAATCGTTCGGCATCTGACAGACTCTGATCCTCTATATTGTTTACTCCCTTTGTCTCGGCGACAAAATAAACTTTCTTATCATTCTCATAAACTAACGCCCAGTCCGGGTTATATGTTCCAAGCGGGGTTTCTATCTTAAACCAGAACGGCAGCTTGAAATAAAACTTTATATCATCCCTTTGCTCACAATCCCTTGCAAAATCTCTTTCAATGTTACTGTCGATTTTTATGTAATCGTAAATAGTCTTTTCCTTTTTCGATACTTCAAATAAATCATCAAGATACTCAGACAATTCATCATTATCAAAAAGCATCTGATCGTAATATGAACCAGCCATCTTTTCATACTTTATGCCGTCAATCATCATTTCATTAAGAACATTTATCACACAATCGCAAACCTTATCCATGAATTGCTGAGGGTTAATAAATACATCCTCAATCCTGCCCGACTCAATCAATATTCGGCAGATTGTATCGCGCGTCAATCTTGTCTTGTTCTGGATATATGAAAGGACATCAGGAACAGTCTCGATATTATTAAATATTTCTCTTATGGATTCCGACTTCAACTCAGCCTTGACGGCATCCTTTTTAATATCAACTGCCGCCTTGCTCCTTATCAGCTTTGGTTTTGATATCCTGAATTTTAATCTGAAGTGCAACAAAACGCAAGTTGCAAAACCCATCGCGTTTAACGTCCGATAGAGTAAATATCAACAAAAACTCTAAATTAAAGGACGCAACGCAATGGGCTATCAACATCTTAGCATTGAT
>DAOVXR010000068.1 GCA_030636065.1 Sedimentisphaerales bacterium
ATCTTCATCAGATCGACGCTACGGCAGGAATAGCCCCATTCATTATCATACCAACTGACCACACCAATCAGATTCGAGCCGCCACTGGGCACGGTCATGGTCGAGAGGGCGTCGAATATGCTGGAATGGTCGTTGCCGATGACATCGCTACTGACAATAGGGTCTTCGCAATATAACAGGATACCCTTCATAGGTCCGTCGGCCGCGGCCTTCATAGCTGCGTTTATCTGTTCGACTGTAGCCTTTGTCTTCAATTCCGCTTTCAGGTCCACGACACTACCGGTGATAACAGGAACCCGCATCGCAAAACCGTCCAATTTGCCGGCCAACTCCGGAATAACCTTACCGACGGCACGGGCCGCGCCGGTGGTAGTCGGGATAATGTTGGCTGCCGCAGCGCGGGCACGGCGAAGGTCGCTATGGAAAACATCGTTGACATTCTGGTCATTGGTATAAGCGTGAATAGTCGTCATTAAACCGCGCTCGAGCCCAAACGTATCATTGAGTACCTTGGCTACCGGACCGAGGCAGTTGGTTGTGCAACTGGCATTGGAAACGCAGGTATGTTCCGGCTTGAGATCACCGTTGTTGACACCCAAAACGATGGTGGCGTCAATTTCATCCTTGCTCGGTACGCTGAGTACGACCTTTTTGGCGCCGGCTTTGAGATGGTCGCCGTAGCCGCCTTTGGCACTTTCACGTTCGCGGAAAACACCAGTCGATTCAAGAACAATCTGCACGCCCAAATCACCCCAGGGCAGATTCGCCGGGCTTCTCTCAGCCAAGACCTTCACAGTTTTGCCGTTGACGGCCAGGTCGTTGCCCTGTACCTCTACTGTACCGGGGAAATTACCCATAACCGTATCATATTTCAACAGGTGAGCATTGGTCGCAACCGGGCACAGATCGTTAATCGCCACAAGCTCAAATTCTTCGCTGCGCTGGGCCAAAATACGCGTAACCGTTCGGCCGATTCTACCAAAACCGTTAATTCCAATCTTTATAGTCATACTCATAACTCCTTATTGTTCCGATATATATGTCAGTTTATACGGTGATGAAGGCTCGGTTTTGACCTCTCACTCCGCCGGGCGTTTTAAAAGTCCATACAAAAAAACAGCCCCTTCGGCCGTTGAATCGCCCATCTACACAGCCGACCAGCATACTGACAGGGCCTGTTCTGTCAAGAAAAAAACAATAAAACTTGATACCTCTGCCCAAAGTGCCGAACGCTTACAGGATAAGTACCTATCCCGGTCCCGATTGAAATTTCCTGATATGCCATTACGCGACTATTTTGCGGATAATGCTTTTACTCGTGGCTCTGACGGGCGGGGCACACGCGACAGGCGCACCCTGCCGGGCCGGCAGTCGCTACTTTACGTAAGATGGGTCCTTTAACACCCCGGCGACAAATTCTGGTTTGCCTGATGGTTTCTCAACACGAATCCCTATTACAACACCATTGGCATCATAAGCTATAACAAGAGTGGGGTCTGTTAAGGCTGCACTGAGTGATTTTGGGAAAAATATCCGTAGCTTTTTTACTTCCGGAGGCAGCACAATATCGCTTCTTTGACCTTGATACAAGCTGATAATAGGTGAAATTCCCTTTTTGCTTATTATCGTTTTTACATCTTGAACTGTGCTTTCATAAAGCGTTAGTTCTGATATGCGTGTAATATCAAAATTGCTCCCACCCGGAATGCAGCCATTGCCCAGACACAAAATTACAAGCAAGACAACACAAAATACGACAGCCGATGTATAGGGTATTTCCATAATTATCCTCTGATATAATACGATCATAGTGCTAATAATTATTTCTTGTTAAGGACCTTACTCATACGTAATTCTGCTCTGATTACCTTCGGAAGATGAACATTTAATAATCTAATTCCACTATCCCTGATTGACTGCTTATCTTCAGACATAAAAAGATTGAAGTCGTTACGTGGGTCAGAGTTATAACTTTTTTTATTTACCCAACCAGGTACTTTTTTCTTAAAGGTCATTCTTGAGGTGCGTTTATTGGCTTCAATGAGCATACCTGTGGTTCGATCCGTCCATTTGAACTGCAGAGCAAGAACTTCTTCTGCCTCATTTTTGCCGGTCAACTTGCCGATGTGAGACATGTTGTATTTTACGATCTCACACTTTAATGCTAATGCGCCATCCGGTATTGCCGCAGACTTTTCCACGATATTCACACCGGCTTGTCGAAATTCAGCGATTAGTACATCTTTAACAACATCACGTACCGGCTGATCATAAAAACCATCAAGGAAATCACCATCATAACCATGATTATCTATGTAATATGAATAATACTTTCGCTCATTTATTGTTTCTCTTTTGTCAACCACCTCGCTAATAACTACGTCGGCATTCACCTGTATGCCGCCGTTGTCCCCGGCGGAGTATTTTGAAGGTACGATAATGCGGGTACCGCAACCAACACAAAAGAAAAGTGAACATACCAACACCATCGTCAGATTCTTACGCATATCTAAAGACTCCTGTTTTTCAATTTTCTGTTCTAAAGACTATGTATTATTATCAATACAACTGTTTAGTTCATTACCGGTCAAGCCGCTCTCGAAACAATCTACAATCTTCTCGTATTTGCCCATCTCTTTACGCCTGCTGTTAAGTAAATCCCGATATTTTGCGATCTTGCCACCAAAGGTATTTGCAAATTCTTCACTTATAGAGGTAGAATAAATTTGATAGTGCGCAACACCTACACCGGAACCCCCTGTTACACTGGCCATTTGTCGAGCCTGAGCTTGAGCCTGGTAGCTGGCCGCTAAACATGAGACAACCGTCATCAGTGTTCCGGCAACAAAAGCTGACACTTTAGCATCCCTTAATTCACGCTCAGTCTTTTGTAGTAAATAGCTATATTTCGTACAGGTTTTTTCGTAATATTCGACCGCATTCTTAAAACAGCCAAGTGCCATATCATTCTTTTGGTTCTTGTTGTAATAATGACCTGCATATTTATACGTATCCGCAGTTATACCGGGAAAATCTTCCGAAGGATAAATATCAGCACCGTTATCGAGATAGAGAGTGAACAAATCCTCATGCTTATTGCTGGCGGCAATGTGGTAAGATGCGAGATCATTCAAGTTGCGGGTATTAACATCCAACCCCATAGCAATTAGCAGTTTCGCCAATTCAACATGTTCCCCAAGCGAAGCAAAATGAAGTCCTGACATTCCATCATCGGTAAGCGTAATATGCATGGCACCCTGATCGGTAAGGTATTTAACTATTTCAATATTACCAGACGTACACGCTAAGTGAAAAGGAAGAATGCCATCTTTCCCTTTTTGATTAATATCAGCACCGTGCTGCAGGACAAACTTTATGTTTTCCAGATTACCCGCCATAGCCGCTACGTGAATTACCGCCATCCCGTCAATCGAAACAGCGTTAACATCTGCGTTACGCCTGATAAGGAATGCTGCTGTTTCAAGTTGCTTACTGAGTATCGCTACATAAAGCGGGGTCTGTAATTCAAGGTTTTTAACATTAACACTTACCCCCAGACCCAACAGTTCTTTTACAATTTCATCATGCCCTTTTTGTACAGCCATAAACATAGGCGTTTGATACTCTCTGCTTCTGTCTCCCCTTTTGTAAAATGCGCCGTTACGCAGGAGAACTAATGCAATACCAGGGTGGTTATTCATAATAGCTTCATGTATCGGCCTGCTGCCAACCTTCGACAACATATTTACATTCGCTCCGTTACTTATCAATATACCGGTGATTTCATTCTGCCCCTTTTTGGCAGCAATATGCAAAGGAGTGTACCCGTCATAATAGCTGTTGACATGGTTGTTCTTTTTCGTGGCAAGCTCCTTTACCGCAGATGCGTTGCCGTTTTTAACCGCATCAAAAAAACTATCCGCCTTTCGGTTATGAAAGTTTTGAGACCCTCCGCAACCAGCCAAGACAAAACAGAACAACAAAAACAATAAACCACTTAATCGACAATTTGAGAAACCAGTAAATATCGACATTTCAACAGCTTCCTTGGTATTTGATGGAATTAAGACATTGTAGTATGAATAAATATATTTACCAAAATTCATGTGGATGACCCCTTTAATTCCCCACGGCAACGAGTATGGCGCTATAGGTGTTCTTAAACATATTTTCCATTGCCATCCGAATTTGTTTTCTTGTATTTTTCTCAAACGAAAAGGGGCCACCCATTTTTTCTTGCCCTATTCCTTCAATCGTATCAATCCATATAATTTTTCCTTTGGAGTTTGTGAGTGTCCATTTTACATTGATTTCCATTTCCACCATTTGAAAACCATATGCTGGTTGTGTCTTAGCAAGAAAAACAACTTCAGGGGTAAGGATTACATCAGATTTTACGGAGTCTTCGGTTCCATTGGTGACAACGACATCTTGAAAAACCCTTTTACAAAGAATTTCAGCGTTACTGCACAGTGAACTTCCCAAGGATAGGGTATAACGTAATCCAGTTGGTGGCTCCCATGTATAATTGCAAAATTTATCTGTTAAACATAGCTCTACCATTAAGTCAATCTTGTTTGTTTCATTATACTCAGCAAGTTGATCAGGGTTAATTTTAAAAACCTGAGGAGTAAAGTCACACCCCATAAGGCACAATATGAAGATCATGGGGACAAGGAATCTAAAGCCTGAAATATCTTTCCTTATTTTCATAATAGTCATTTTTTATTCACCGCCAAATCAAATGTAAAATTAAAGGTTTTTGTCGCTCCTGATTCGATTTCTTTTATATTGATCTCTAACATCAATAGATTATCGTTTTTACTTTGTTGGGGCAATTTGAAATAGGCGAAGCCGTTAGTTTGTTGTCCAGGGAAAAGAGTAGTGGTTTTTATCTCCTTAACTAAAAAATTATGTCTGATCATACCCGCATCTGAGACCATCTTTGCTCCAATGGGAATAAAAACTACTGCGGAAATAACGCCTAATGACATAACTGCTTGCCCTTTGGAGTCATTTCCTATCTGAGTGTTTTCCAAGTCGGTATTTACGCCAGACCCTAAATTTTCGAGCAAAAGATGATCTTTAGATACGATATAGCTCGAAGAAGGAGTTCGATTCTCAACAGTTATAAAAACTGCAAGTATATTATCACCTAAAAGATCAACTTTAAAATACTTTTCCATTTCTACCTTATCAACCAAAGGGTGTATGGCAATAAATACTCCATCTTTAACTTGCGAATATTGAGGTTGATCGGACTTTTGCGGGCTGTAATCAGGAAACTGCAACGTAGCACAGCCATTAATAAGTAAAATTGATATTATTATTAAGATGTCCTTTATTCGTAAATGGTATTCCTTGATTATCTTTTTAGTCATAAGCTCACCTGCAATAAAGCTATAGTTTAGATACCTTAGTTATCCCTTGCCATGATTCATTCTCTACTCATTTTACGGCATAAATAAGCATATTCACCAAAATTCATACGATCAGGACAAGGCGTGACCACAAGGTAACAAAAAAAACTGATACGTCAACACTTATATTAAAATATCCCTGAGTCTTCAATAATAATTCTTTCACCGTACTGGTTCAGCGAGAATGGGAAAAAGAAGAATCCAGAATCAGTGGTGAGTGGTCAGTTCGCCTCGGCGAATCTGCCTACGGCACGATTGTGAACTGTGAGGCAGAGAAAGGAGAACAGACGGCTGCGCCGAGAGAGGTGAGCAGTAGAGCAGGCGGCGGTTACGCCGGGTAAGGTGAACAGGTGAACAGGTGAAAGAGGAATCGTAAACGGGCGCCTGTTTTACTCATACACTCATCTACCCTTATACCCTTATACCCTACGCGATGCGTACAACCGACCACTATCGCCAATCTGAGCGATTCTGCCACTGCTCGGCCATTTCGTCAAAGTCGTATTTGTCGATCAGGCCGTCGCAATTAATATCCACTGGCAGGTCCGGCTTGGCCGATAGACCATTGTCGTTTTTAAATGACCACCAGGCCTTGATTAGTTGCAGCAGGTCCTGCGCATCGACTATTCCATCGACATTCAGATCGCCGGAGAATAGGTCCCCCTGCCAGCCTTTCTCTTCACACCTATAGGCCAGGCCATAAGTTTCCCAGAGCTTACCCGTATTATCCGGCAAAGCGCTACTGACAGGGTCATCCGCTACACTAACCATAAGGGCTATTTTCTGTCTGCGGGGAGAGTGATAATATATATGTTGCAGGTTATCAATTTCACTGTAAGAATATTCCAGCCTTTCGAGGAACCAGCCCTGATCATCTACAGACCATAATTCCAGGCTCAGCGTATTTAGCGGCAGGGCGGAGAAGATACCCTCCTGGTGATAATGACGGAACCAGCACAACGTACCTGTAAAGTATTCATCTGCTTCCAGCGGCTCCGGCAGGTAGTATATTTTTACCGAGTTCGGATCATTCGGGTCGAGGCTTACCTCGCCAAGGTCCCACCCGACATTAGCATAATCACTACTGTTGGGATCGCAGTTTATGGGAACGCTGTCATAGCGTCCATTAGCCAAATGACGGTATGAATTCCAGGCGTTGACCAGCCCTGCTCCCTGTCGATAATCCAGCGGTACCGCGTAATCGTCTTCAGGATCGGACGTGCCTTTGTGCCAACCGGTGAGTTTGACAGCCCCGTTAAGCAACAGTGCTTTTATGACACGAGGGTCATCGGCCTGGTCGATTTTCAGTTGACGGGCCGCGTCGATCAGCAGCGCCGCGACTCCGGCAACCTGTGGAGCGGCAAAACTGCTGTACCCTGCCGCGCCGCGTCCGCAAATGTATGCATCGCGGGAATGACTGCCGGGTCCGAGACACAGCCCCGGAGCGATAAGGTCGGGTTTACATCTGCCGTCGTCGGTTGGGCCGCAACTGCTGTATTTAGTGGTCGGAGGCCCTACGTATTGGAGCGACTGTGGAAACTCTCCGAGGCTGCCGGCAGCGGCCACGCTGATGACGTTGTATCCCCAGGATGGTTTGCAGATGGAAGCGAACTCTTTCGGGCCGTTACCGCTGGCGGCTGTGGCCACCAGTCCTTCGCGTTCGACCATCGCGTCAATACCCCGCTGCCACCATAAGGTAATCTCATCGTCGGCATCGGTACCCCAACTCATACTGATCACGTCATTATCAAACGATACCCGTTTTCCGGCCAGTACCCGCTTATAAATAAACCAGTTCGTCTCAAAGATGTCCACCTCTGCATCCGGAACGATTCCGCGATATTCGAAAAGCCCCAAATCTTTATAGGAGGCCAAAGTATCGTAACCAAAAAGGATACCCGCAATTCGAGAAGCGTGTTCGGATTTTTGTACGGGACGATGTGGGTTCTTATAGCAATACAAACCGCGCCAATCGGTGTTCATTAGCGCCCAGTGTTCGAAATCAGGAAGAAAGGCGTATGCGGTGGGGTCTTCTTCGCTCGGCTGGCTCAACTCGACCAGGGCGATGTTGACCGTGCTGCCGTCGAAATCCGGCTGGGAATCGTGCAATTCCCATACCCCGATAGGTCCCAGACACTGCGGCTGAGAAGCTCGCTCCGGAGACCAACCCGCTGTCAGGCTCATCGGAACCATCAAGACTAATACAACCGGCAGCGATAAAAAGCGGAACGTGTTTTTTAGCATCCGTTCAAATCCATTGTAATAAGACGCTCGTCAGGACATTTCAGCCAACTCAACCCTTAACGTATTATAACAGCAGCCACTTACATAAGCAACAGTAATTTTCCCGTTTGAATTTAAGGCCGTGATTGGCCGTACTCGAGCCTGGCGATCCGTAACGGTCTGGAAAAGGAAGGACTTGTAATCGACAAAGGCCCTGCCAAACTGCCCGTCAATTGGAACAGGCTGGTAAATATTTTGCCGAATGAGACGATTGATGCAAGTATAAAAAATTG
>DAOVXR010000167.1 GCA_030636065.1 Sedimentisphaerales bacterium
GTTCGTCGTGACGGCAGTGAGGGCTATACCCCTACGGCCGAGCAGCGGGCCGCCTATCATCGCGAGCAAAGTCCGGAGATGGTTGCCCGATTGAAGGCCATGGGCGTCAATTTCATCATGATGCACTGCTACAAAGGCGCGGGGATGGAAATGGAACGTGAAAGCATGGCCGATGCGGTCAAATTCGCCCGGCTTTGCCACGATGCCGGTCTGCGTGTGGGTGTCTATAACGACAGCGCCACTCTTCTGTGGGAACCGCTGTTCAAAGAGGTGCCGCAGGCCGAAGATTGGGTTCTGCTTAAGAAGAACGGTAAACCTCGCACGTATGGCGGGGCAACGTATCGCTACTACTGGAATCGAAACCATCCCGATGCTCAGGCATTTTACAGGCAAATCGTTCGTTTTGCCGTCAACGAGATTGGAACGGATTTGCTCCACTTTGATAACTACCTTGTCGGTCCTGGTCGTGATGTTAATTCCGTACTACGGTTCCGCCGGTACCTTCGCCAAACGTTTTCGTCCGAACAGCTCAGGAAAATCGGCATCGATGATCTGGATAACGTACAGCCGCCGATGACCGGTCCGCCGGACAATCTGTTGCGCCGAGCGTGGCTTAACTTCTCCTGCCAGTCACTTGCCGATTCCTACCATGACATGAGCCGTTATGCACGCTCACTCCGTAAGGACATTCTAACGGAGTGTAACCCAAATGGTACGAAAGATTATATAAGGGCGCCGATGGACCACGGCCGATTGCTTCAGGGTGGCGAGGCGTTCTGGGACGAGAGTAGGCATACCGGCTATTATGACGGAGAACTCTCCACCCGTATCCGTACATACAAGGTCGCCCGGCGTATGGAAAATGTCGCATTCGCATATACCACCACACCACTGGCAATGGCCGAGTCCATGGCCTTTAACCGAGATTGCCTGGGATGTATTTGTTGGTTCGAATATGGCAGGATCACGAATTATCCGGGCAGGAGGGGCAAAGCGGTTGTGCCTGCGACGGCACCGTCCGTTCGTTTCGTTCATGAGAGTCGCGACCTGCTGCGGAACACCGAAGTAATTGCCGACGCGGCGGGACTGCGTAGCTTCCCGTCGCAGGTATTTGCCGATTTAAAATACGCCAAACTTACCTCTCAAGCCGAGCAGGTTCTTATAGATAACCATCTGTGCTTTCAGATCATTTACAATCAGCATCTCGATGATCTAAAGCGTTATCGCTTACTCGTTCTGGCCGGCTGTGTCGCTCTTTCGGATCAGCATATAAAACAGATCGAAGAGTATGTCGAATCCGGCGGTCGGGTCTGTATAGTCGGACCCGTTGCCACTCACGACGAGTGGATGCTCCCCCGGAAGAAATCCTTGTTGGAGCGGTTGCCGAGTTCCAAGGTGGTTCGTATTACGGAAAAGGGCGATATTCTCAACGCTGTACGTCTGGGCTGCGCGAATGAGCTTTCCCTGTCGATCCAGACCGAGGCTGGTCCGGAACTCGGTGTGGAGCTTACCGAACAGAAAAGCAGGCGACTGGTCCATCTGGTGAACTACCGGTCCGACAAACCCGGCAAAAAAACACCTGTCAAAAACATCGTAATCCGTCTGTCTCTGCCTGCCGGACATCATGTCAAGACCGTGTGCTTAGCCAGTCCCCAGCGGGAACACGATCTTGAACTACCCTTTGAGGAGCAAGCCGGCTTTGTGACGTTCACCGTCCCTAAGGTCAATATATACGAAATCGCTGTGGTTACGATGGAATAACTCAGCAGGTGCAGCCCGGACAAAAAGCAGGGCATGGCCGGCCGCAAAGCGGCTGATTAAAAAAGTCCTGATGTTGCGCTTCGAATTAAAATGCGCTGAGTAGTATAATTATCGAACCTGGAAAAAATATAACTTTACGGGAACAGAAAGACCCCGCGGCGGTCCTGTACTCAGCAGCCTTTTTAATGGCTTTTACGCTTAGTACCTGGTGGGTGGCAGTGCCGTTCATCGTAAAACGGCTTGGGGGCAGTGAAGGGGATGTGGGCGATATTTTTGCGGCGCAAATGGGCTGTTACGCGTTAGGTTGTATGATCACCGGAACACTTCTTGGCCATGTTCATCCCCGGCGGATACTGCTGTTGGGAGTGCCTGCAATGACTCTGTTGGCATCCGCTATGTGTCTCGTGCTTTTATGGCCCCCGCCGAAAAACTTTCCACTCAAGCCAGTGGGGTTGCTGATAATCCTGTTCGGGTTGACGGGGATGTTCATGTCGTTTTTTTGGCCATTCATTATGGCATGGATTTCGACCGGTCATGAGGGCCGCGATCTGAACAAGCGTCTGGGACGCTTCAATGTTTCTTTTTCGAGTGGAGCTCTTCTCAGCCCCTGGCTGGGAGGGTATCTGGTGGAAAAAAGCTCCCTCCTGCCGATGGTACTGGCGGTGGTAACTCTGGCTTTGTGCCTATTGGCGATATGCCTGGCAGGGCGTTACCGTCAGAACAATACCATATCGACAACCTCCGAAAACAACTTGTTACCAGATGATATAAATAAGACTTTATTGCCCACATTCCGCAGAATAGCCCGGATCGGGCTGCTGTTTTCGTGCATATGTTTCGGGGTGGTCCGAACGCAATTGGGACTATTGTTCAAATATGAGCTAACCTTTTCGGAAACTGATTTCGGGATGGTGATAACAATATTCTCGGCAGCAAATTTTATCCTGTTCGCGGTAGTGGGCCGATGGCATTTCTGGCACTATCGAATGGGGCTTTTGGCCGGGGCCGAGGCTGTCCTGATTCTCAGTGTGTTGCTGATTCTCCTGGGGGGGCCGTTGTGGATGTTTTTTATCATAGCTATTGCATTGGGAAACGGATATGGTTTTGTTTATTCATCCCACCTGTATTACGGTGTGTCTGGAGGAAAAAGGCGTTCCGCTCGTATGGCAATCCATGAGATAACCCTGTCAACAGGCATTGTCATCGGTTCGCTAATGGGGGGATATTTAAGTGAACATGTCGGCCCGTATATGCCTTACTGGTTTGCCCTGGCTGCAATGGCGGTATGTATGACGGTTCAGGGGATTGTATGGTTCATTTCCCCGCCACACGGTGGTGCTTCAAGTCAGGATTCAGGAAAAGGTGTCCTGATAGAAAAGTCTTGTAGGAGGGGTCTTACCCCATGCGGTAACTATTATTCGTCATTGGGACTTCGTTATTGATTCGTCATTCCGGCTTCCTAATTCGTCATTGATTTTGCAGACACAGCAGCAGCGTGGGCTAAGAAAAGTGGGACAGGGCACTTTTTTGACAATAGACCTATCCTCGAACTCCTGTTTGGCTTCAATCTCATCTGTTCTTTATGTAATCTCGAAGTAGCCTGGCAAGGATTTTTAATGTTGATTTCTCCCGAATATTTTTATATAATTACTCGAATTGGCCGAACACGACCTGTCATGCCTGCCCCCTGCCTTCGCAGGGGTGACAAATCGGTCAGTTTGAGTAATTATTTCTTGATCATTATTCAGGGAGTTCACATAACTCGTTGAAATGAAACAACTATGAATTTTCGAGTAGCACAAGGTGATATGATAATGTATCAACATGAGGGACAGCTATAGCTAAGATAGAGTCTGATTTTTGACAGAAATTATTTTATGAAAACAAGGCTAAACGAATTTGTTATTAAAACACTCTCGGCAAGAGTTCCGCAAAACAGATTAAGTCCGCTGGTTGTAATCTGGTGTTTGACGTTATTTGCCCAGGTTGGATGTCAGTCTCCTCACCAATATCGGCTTGAAGCTGACAAGGTCGCCAGTGATATAATTCAGAAAAAAATGCAGGCTATCGGTCGAACAGAGCAATTCAATATTGAACGTCCGAGTGACATTCTTCGCCGCCGTCTTTTAACTGAGCAGAACTTATTTTACGCCGGTCCGTCTTCTTTGGGAACCGATCAGTTAGAACCTATCGAACACTGGCCCGAAGAGAATCGCCCCAAAGCCGAACCTTTGCTCGATCCGATTGTAACACCGGAAGACTCGAATGAACCTTTGAAATTATCGCTTATGCAGGCATTGCAGGTAGGCGCCCGCAATAGTTTCGAATATCAAACCCGCAAAGAAGATATTTTCAAAGCAGCTTTGGGTCTTGATCTTGAACGTAATGAATTTCGCACTATTTTTGCGAATCAGGTTGAAAGTCTTATTGAAACCGATATGAGCGGCACAAGGACCGTAAGCGGCGTTGAATACGGCGGAACAGCAGATGTTTCAAGAAAGTCGGCCTCCGGCGCAGAACTGACTACGGGATTGGCGGTGAGCCTGGCTAATTTACTTACCCTTAACCAAGCCTCGGCCTTTGGCATTTCAGCGGACGCAACAATCTCGGTTCCATTGTTACGCGGCAGCGGCAGGCATATTGTTACCGAACCATTAACTCAGGCAGAACGTAATGTTGTTTATGCTATTTACCAATTTGAAAGATTCAGACGAACCTTTGCGGTGAGTATTGCCGCTGAATATCTAAGTGTTCTAAGGCAGTTAGATGTAGTTGAAAATAACGAGGAAAATTATCGTGGGCTGATTCGTTCGGCAAGACGAGCACGAAGACAGGCAGATGCCGGCCGATTAACCGAAGTACAGGTTGACCAGGCTGTACAGGATGAACTAAGGGCACGAAACAGATGGATAAATGCCGTAGAAACATATAAGCGCCGTTTGGATTCCTTCAAGAATTCATTAAGCCTGCCTCCGGATGCCATAATTGAACTGTATCGATCTGAACTA
>DAOVXR010000197.1 GCA_030636065.1 Sedimentisphaerales bacterium
CAGAATTGCCCCGGCAAGGGCGCCGAGTACTGAGACACAATATTTCATAAACGGCCAGGTTACCATAGCCAGCAGAAAGGCACCCATTATACCGCCCCATAGCGGTGAGCCGAGTCTGCCGCCGACGTATTGCCCTGCTATCAGGCCCAGTGCCGCGAAGTTAATCACCACTAATGCCTTGAATACTCGCCAGCCATATATAAGATAGATAGCGGCGAAGGCCAGAAATACCACAGCCTGCATCCAGCTTACATTGACAATACATCGCCACAGGTCATTGATCGGCAATTCTCCGAAGAATAACGACGATACAGATTGTTCGGGCATCATTATTGGGTTGCCGTCCGGTCCAACTGGAGCAGCGGCCTGAGCCAGGAGAAACGATAGAAAATTCATTTTTTAATCCTTTATTCTTTGATGACAATTACTTTTCTTTTGGCCTTATGTGTTACAAGGAACACCTGCGTCATCCAGCCCAGAAGTATCATGCCGATAAAAATTGCCGGCAGCACTTTCGGCCTGCCCTGCAGGGCCTGGATCATGGCTATTCCTTTTACCATCAGAAGGGTTTGTATTCCGGCGATGGTAACGGTCGAGCCGACGATACTGCAACATAGAGCCATAACTATTTTTTTAATGAACCAGACCAGGAGCAATCCGGCAATTCCGCCTGCTAACGCCCAGAATACAAGTGCCCAGCGATTGGAGGACGTATCGGCCCACGCGTCCGAAATTATTACCTTCAGCTTTCCGAGAAAGCTACCGGTTTTCTTCGTGGCGTCAATGTCGATTTCCCTGCCCCCGAAGTCGTCGGAAATTTCAGGTTTTATTATTACGTGTGATTCATAGGGATTCGTTATAACTTTGAGTTTGTCCTGGGCGTTTCCTCCGATGACTGTCGCCTTGTTCCATGCGTAGCTGAGGTATCCGGTTCCGCTGGAGACGGCAAAGATAAGAACCGCCAGGATAATAATAACGATATTTTTCAGGTGCATCGCCAGCAGCCCCATCGCAGCCGCGCCGATAAGGGCGCCCCAGGCATAAGCGACGCCGATCAGACGGCTGACCATCAGCCCGCCGAGTGAGCCGAGTGCGGCGCCGAGAAACCCTACTATGAACCCGCCGTAGTAATTGCCGCCTAACCACAAAAACAATCCCACCAGGGTCGCGATAATGCCCGTTATCAGTAGTATTGTGGGGGGCAATTCGAGACAGAGTCCCTCAATTCTTACCAGAATTTCCTGCATAAATTCATTCCAAATGAAAATACGGCATTGGTGTTCCGATAACTCCAAACATACCGGTTACCGGCCATACATTCCTATCTATGTATCGGTAAAACCCACGATTTGTTATAATTAACGACCGAAAAAAATTTGATTTGTGATGGGTGCCACCTTTCCGCCGAAGGCGGAGAGGTGCTTTCATTGTGCCGAAAGTAGCAGGGCGGGCCGTGCCCGCCAATTTGGGACTGATCGCAATGGGTGGCATGGTTTCCAGATTTAGCCCTGAAATGGCGATGGCGACTTTCCGTTATTCGTCATTCGGACTTCGTCATTGATTCGTCATTCGGGTTTCATAATTCGTCATTCCTAAGTAGGGTGCGATGTATCGCACCATTCTACCCTTCATTTTTCGCTTTTCGTTTTTCGCCGTAACTAATCGCGTCCGTGGGGCAGGCCTCGATGCAATTACCGCACGACCAGCAGTCAGGTAGGAAGATTTTTCTTTTGCTTTGGTAAATGCCTTTCATTGCCTGTGTCGGACAGGACTCGACGCACTTATTGCACTTAATACACTTATCCTGATCGATTTTTATCCTGTTTATTGCCAGGTTTTCCAATATCCAGGCCCATAATCCGAATGGACATACGAATTGGCAGAACGGCCGAAACACGAAAAAGCTCATAATCACAAGAACCGGCAAGCTGTACAGCGCCACTTTTGCCAGGTCTTCGAAATGATATATCTTGAAGTAGTTTATATGATGATACACGACGAAATTTTTTATACTCACACCGATATTGAACAATAGCACGACAAAAATGATAAACAATATCAGTCTGACTCCCAATGAAAGCGGGAATGGTATTTGAACTTTGTACTTCTTTTTAAATAGTGGAATATTGAACAACGTCTCCTGAAACGCTCCGAGTTGGCAGCCCCAGCTACATATCAGTTTAGCTCCCCATAGTGAAAACAGACTGAATAAAACGAAGCTGATCACTAAAGTTATTGGTTTCCCCTGCATACCGACAAAATACTTGAACAGTTTCACAATGGATTCCATCGGAGACGGAGTGGCTCCCAGCCATATTCCGAAGATCACTACCACTAAAACCAGTATTATTTTACGTATTACCCGAATCTTTTTGCGTTGCAGAATCAGTAATACCACAACACCGGATAATACAGCCCATAAAATGTATTTTATGATAAAGGCAAACGGATTACAGCTTTCCAGAGCATGTTCGAGGGCCTTTATGATCTTTGCCTGCTCGATGTCCAGTTTCTTTATGGGCTTTTTCATCGGGATTTCCCGGCCCATAGAAACCTCGTGGCTCAATTTGTGGCGCAGCTCGCCCGGAGGTATTCCATTTTTTTGGGCCAGTTCCTTCAGTGAAAATTCGTCCGAAAAAACCGGTTCTTTAACACTTTTTTCTGTTAGAGAGTTCCATTGGATAAACAGTACGCTTGCTGTCGTTATCACGAAAAGCAATACCGCGATAATGATATTCATTTTGTTCATTTTGTGTTCCCTTTTGTTATACTTAGCCCCACGTTTTATACGTGGGGTTTTAAATAGCCCCTGCTGTTAAGCGGGGGTTCTTATTAGCCCCCGATGTAAAATCGGGGGATTCTTAAGTAGCCCGGGCCGTGCCCGCCATTTTGGGTTGCTTGCGATGAGTGGCAGCCACCGAGTCTTCGAGGTGGATGGTTCGTCGAGTGGCAGGCCATGCCCGCCATTTAAATCCCCAGTTCCTGTTTGACCTCGGCGAATTTTTCGAGGGCAAAGTCCAGGTCTTCCATAGTATGAGCGGCGGATATCTGAGTACGAATCCGTGCCGCACCGATTGGAACCACGGGGTAGGAAAAACCGATAACGTAAAGTCCTTTTTGAAGTAGTTGCTCCGCCATTTTTTGGGCCAGTACCGCATCGCCTAACATAATAGGCACAATCGGATGTTCGCCGGGTACGACCTTCAGGCCAAGCTCTCCGATCCGCTCTCTGAAATAACTTGTGTTGGCGCGTAGCTTGTCTATCAGTTCCGTAGAGGCCGAGAGAATCTCAAGCACTTTCAGCGATGCCGCGGCTATACTCGGAGCCAGTGTATTGGAAAAAAGATATGGCCGTGAGCGCTGTCGCAACATCTCGATAATCTCTTTTTTGCCGCTGGTATAGCCGCCACTGGCGCCGCCGAGCGCCTTACCGAGTGTGCCGGTGATAATATCGATACGGCCCATTGCGTCGCAGTGTTCATGGCTGCCCCTGCCCCGTCGGCCTAATACGCCGACCGCGTGTGAATCATCGACCATTACCAGGGCGTCGTATTTCTCCGCTAAATCGCATATATCATTAAGTTTGGCGATTGTGCCGTCCATAGAGAACACACCGTCGGTAGCGATAAGGCGGAAACGTGCCGATTGAGCTTCTTTGAGTTTTTCTTCGAGGTCCTGCATATCGGAGTTGGCGAATCGTAGCCGTTGTGCCTTGCACAGGCGTATGCCGTCGATGATACTGGCGTGGTTAAGACTGTCGCTGATGACAGCATCTTCGGCGGTCAGCAGTGTCTCGAAAAGTCCACCGTTGGCATCGAAGCAGGAACAATAAAGAATACTGTCCTCGGTCTTTAGAAATTCCGAGATTTTCCGTTCTAATTGTTTATGGATTTCCTGGGTGCCGCAGATGAACCGAACAGAAGAAAGGCCGTACCCCCATTTGTCAAAACTTTTTCGAGCAGCCTGGATCACAGCGGGATTATCAGCCAGTCCGAGATAGTTATTGGCGCACATATTCAGAACTTTTTGGCCGCCTTGTACCGTGATTGATGCTTTTTGGGGGCTGGTGATAATGCGTTCGTTTTTGTAGAGTCCCTTGTTTTTTATCTCTTTTATTTGATCAGTGATATGTGTTTTCATTTTGCCGAACATATTCGATTCCTTATATTAGCTGCCCCACGCGTCTTTTTCTTTTTGTATTGAGGATTTTTCATAATTAAGCAACTGTTTGTAAGTCTTTTTGTACCAAGTACTGATGAGCAAAAAACACCAACAATTTCAAATCTACCCAACGACGTACACGATGAAGATGTCTGGCATGGTAGGGCAACATGCTTAC
>DAOVXR010000125.1 GCA_030636065.1 Sedimentisphaerales bacterium
GAGCGCATGATGGCTCCGGCGGGTACGAGTGCGACTTTTTGATGTCTTTTTTACTGGAAGCATAATAACTCTAATTCATTGTTAAATAAATAGTTACATTAACGCACGCCCGAAAATGAGCAATTCACCCCCAGCGGGCATACCAGCCCGGTTGGCAGCGAATTCCGGAATTTAGACCATAACAACACGATTGTCAAGGGAAAACTGGAGCGACCGCCAGAAGTCCGAAAAAAACCGTAAAAACCAACTATCTGCCCGTGCGGCAGCACTGCCAACGCTCCAAAATCGAGGGGACAAAGTACTTTCGACGCTGGCGTCAAAACCGGCTTGCATTACAACCGAAAAGTTGGTAATAGTATTGGTATTCCAGGTAGCAGTATGTATAACCTGGTAAGGGAACCATTTATTACGACCCTGAACACCTGAATACCCGCAGAGAAGGGAGTCTCGTATGGCTGTTAGAAAAGGTCGTCCAGCTTTGATCGAATTGATCGACAAGGGCAGTACTTCCACACCCGGATGGTTTTACGGCAAGAAAAAAAGCAGATTACAGCAATTGCGTAAGGGAACTACCGTAACTGAGCCGATTGCGCCTGCTGTCCCTGTCGGTGGAATTAAGATACCATCACCGACAGCCGAGCAGACTATCGGTTCGGCACCGGAACCGGTCATCAGATCGGCGCCGAAGACATGGCTTGAGTTCGCCGATGACAAACTGGTTCTTTCATTGTCGTACTGGAAGGTATTGCCTCTCGTGGCGTTGGGGTTGATTCTAATCCTGGCGATTGCTTATCGGTTAGGCCAAAGCAGCGTTCCCGGTACTAATACCACCGATGACACTATTGCCACTGCCAATATCAATGCCAAAGGACCCCTTAAAAACATCCAATCGAACACCGCTATAGGGGATTCCGGATCACAGGAAACGTCTGAAGACCTGATCGACAACCGAACCACTGTTGCAGAGTCCCGTTCGGTGGATAAGACAACAGAGAAGGTCGAAATCAAAAAAGCAGCCGCCGGCACAGCTACATCCGCGATTTTACCCCCCCAAACGGGCCTGTGCCTGATTTTGTGCGGCCATCGGGACAAAAATATTCTGGAGCCGGTACGGCAATATTTTAACGCCAATGGTTTCGCTACGGTCATCGGCCTTTACGGTCGCGGCTATGTACTGGTACATGCCCGGTCTGTACAGAAAACAACCAGCCCTGAGGCCGCGGCTATCCAGCAGCGTGTAATTGAGTTGGGGAACCGGTACGAAAATGATAAACCCCGTAACGCTCCCGGTTTCGCCGCAGCGTGGAAGTCGCCTTATTTTGTAAGAACGTCCGATGTGCAGTTTTGATCGCGAACTTTAATCAGTTAAATAGACCCTGTGTTGTTAAGCGGGGGCTCTTCTGTAGGGCGAGCCTGGGCACCGCGTTTAATTACTACACAATATTTTGCTTTCCCTCTTGCACTAAGCAGGGGAGTGATTATAGTAGCTACAGAGAATGTGAACAGGGATGTGTAATTTTCCGCAGTCCCAAATAGTATGGGACAAACCCAACATAGAAAGGAATCGAATTGGCTAATCATTTCGCCGACCGTTTGACCGAGGCAATCAGGGACAAGGGCACTTGTGTGTGTGTGGGTATTGACCCGGTGTATTCGCAACTGCCTAAACAAATTACAGAACGCAAAGACCTTAATGACGAGATGGACCTGCCTGCGTCTCTCGACGCGGTGTTTGAATTTTGCATTAAGGTACTGAAAATCGTCAGTCCTTTGGTCCCGGCGGTAAAATTTAATAGCGCCTTCTTCGAAAAATATTACTGGGAGGGCGTTGAAAACTACTACTCTCTTATTCAGGAGGCGGACGCGCTGGGCCTGGAGATAATCGGCGACGTCAAGCGTGGCGACATTGGTTCAACCGCCCAGGCGTATGCCGCGGCCCATCTGAAGAACCCGGAATTTATTGATATGGACGATATTGTCGCGCCGGACGCGGTAACGGTGAACGGTTTTGCCGGGGTGGACGGAATTTTGCCCTTTGCCGATATAGCAGTCGAAGAAGGTAAGGGCGTTTTTGTCTGGGTGCGGGCCAGCAATCCATCGGCGACGATATTGCAGGATTTCGCCAACGCGGAAGGTAAGCGATTTTTCGAATTACTGGCTGAACAGGTCGCGACCATGGCCTGCGAACCGCAGCGGATAGGCACATCCGGTTACAGCAATATCGGTATGGTAGTGGGCGGCACAGCCGCGGAGCAGGCCCATCAGCTCCGCGAACAATATCCGCATATAATCTTTTTGGTACCCGGCTATGGTGCTCAGGGAGCCGGACCGGCAGACTGCCTGCAATTCTGCAAAGAAGACGGATCAGGTGCGCTGATTTCCGCTTCGCGCAGTATCATCTACGCTTATAACCAACCCCGTTATAGCGAACAGTTCGGCGATAACTGGGAAAAATGTATCGAACAAGCCTGCCTGGACATGAAACAGGAACTTTCAGCAGCCTTGGTTCAAAAATAGTTTTGTAGGGTGGGGTCTTACCCCACGCGTTTTTCCGTATAATCCTTGGCAATGTAGCACAAGCTTCCAGCTTGTGATTAAAATCGTCGGGTGACACCTTTCTGTATTTCAGAGAGGTGTTCCTGTATAATCCCCGGCATGAAACCCAACGACCACTATGTACCACTTGTCATGTATGACAGCACCATACCTGAAAATTGGGCCGACAAAAAAGTCCTGGTAATGGGTTTGGGCCGATTCGGCGGCGGCGTGGGTGCCTGCCGGTTTTTGGCCGAGCGGGGGGCACAAATCACCGTAACCGATTTGGCGGACGAGAACGAGCTTGCCGAGAGCATTGAGCAGTTACGGGGGTTGCCGATCACCTTTCACCTTGGCGGTCATCAGGACGATGATTTTACCAATTCTGATTTGATTATAGTCAATCCCGCGGTACGCAGAAATTCTCCATGGCTGAAACTGGCGACTGAGAATAACGTACCGCTCACCTCGGAGATAAACCTCTTTTTCAAGTATTGCCCCGCCCCGATAGTCGGCATCACCGGCAGTAACGGCAAAAGTACCACCACCGCCATGATCGCCGAGGTACTGAAGACCGCCGGCCGTGTGTGGTTGGGCGGCAATATCGGCCAAGGCAGCTTGCTGGAGCAAGTAGGCCGAATTCAGCGGGACGATATTGTCGTACTGGAATTGAGCAGTTTCCAACTCTATGATTTGGCCCAACTCGAGCGAAGCCCGCACGTGGCGGTGGTAACCAATATCGCGCCTAACCATCTCGACTGGCACGGAACAATGGCTGAGTATGTACGGGCGAAGAAAAATGTATTTCGATTCCAAACCCGGGATGATTACCTTGTATTGAACCGAGAGAACGAAGAACTAATCAAATGGGGTAAAATATCAAAGAGCGAAGTCCTATGGTTTCCGCCGAGCGACATGGAGCGGATTGAATCAAAGATGCCCGGCAGACATAATCAGATGAACGCCTCGGCGGCTTTGGCGGTGGGTGAGATTTTCGGCATAAAACAGGAAACCGCCCGGGATGTTTTACGCGATTTTCCGGGCCTGCCGCATCGATTGGAGATGGTTCGGGAGTTTGGAGGGGTACGATATTACAACGACTCAATTTCTACAACTCCGGAAAGCACTATTGCCGCGATTGACGCTTTCGAGGAAAATAAAGTCCTTATTCTGGGCGGCTATGACAAAAAAATATCCTTTGACCATCTTGTACGAAAGGTGGTCGGTTCGGTCGAGGCCGTCGTCCTGCTGGGCCGGACGCGGGACACATTGGCGAAACTGATCGAGAGGGAAAAACAGAGCCGAAACGAAAACCTGCCGATTTGCAAAAAGGCAGACGATTTCGACCATGCGATAACTCTGGCCCGTGAGCTTGCCAGGCCGGGCATGGTGGTTTTACTTTCGCCCGCCTGCGCCAGTTACGATATGTTCAGAAATTTCCAGCAACGAGGCGAGCGATTCCGCCAACTCGTTGATAGCATGAAAAAAAGTGGTCGGGAGTCTTTTTGTTGACAGAGCCGGGAAAGGCGTTGACTTCCTGTCGGCTATCGGCTATATTGCAATGCCATTGCATAATAGACGGAGTAATAAGATGTATTATCCTCGTGCTTTAAGAGATTGCTGGCTTGAGGCATCGGAGCAGTTTGGCGTATTGCTTCTGACTGGGCCAAGGCAGGTTGGTAAGACTACTTTTTTGCGGCATATATGCGAAAAAGGCCGTCAGTATGTTACCCTGGATGATCCTGGGTTGCGTAGTCTGGCAAATGAGGACCCGGCCTTGTTTCTGCAGCGGTTTCGTTGGCCGGTGCTGATTGATGAAATCCAGTACGCACCGGGTTTATTGAGTCATATCAAGATGGTGGTGGACTCTGAAAAGAAAACCGGTGCGTTTTGGCTGACCGGCTCGCAGCAGTTCCAGATGATGAAGGGCATATCGGAAACACTCGCTGGGCGGGTCGCGATAATGAATCTGCTTGGTTTCTCCAGCCGTGAACGCCATAAGCTTGATCTGGCGGTATCGCCGTTTCTTCCAACTGAAAAACATATCAGCGAGCGTGAGGCATCCGCTGCCGACACAAAGCTAAACCGGGTTTATAAAAATATCTGGATGGGCAGCTTTCCTGCCCTGATTGCCGGCCCTGCTAAAAACCGGGATTTGTTTTACAGTTCATACCTTCAGACATACCTGCAGAGGGATGTTAAGGATTTGACACAGGTAGGCAACGAAGCGGCTTTTTTGAGATTTCTAAAGGCCTGTGCCGCCAGAACGGGACAGATGCTCAATATATCCAATTTGGCCGGAGACGCCGATGTCAGTGTAAATACCGCCGGGAGTTGGCTGAGCATTTTACAGGCGAGCCTTCAGGTTTATCTCTTACAGCCCTATCATACTAATATTACAAAAAGGCTGGTAAAAAGACCGAAGCTTTATTTCCTGGATACCGGTTTGTGTGCTTATCTGACCGAATGGTCTTCGCCGGAAACACTCGAGGCCGGAGCAATGTCAGGTGCTATTCTTGAAACATACGTTTTCGCGGAAATTCTCAAAAACTGGTGGCATAGGGGCCGGGTACCGCAAATTTATTATTATCGCGACAAAGACGGCCGAGAAATTGACTTTTTGTTCGTACAGGATCAAATAATTTACCCGGTCGAAGTCAAAAAATCCGCAACGCCAAAGCGAGAATGGATTCAGTCATTCGGGCCGCTGGATCGACTTGGGATGAAGGTGGGTCGAGGCGGAGTGTTGTGCCTTTGCCAGAAGCTCTTGCCGCTTGACAAAAAAATATCCGCCATCCCGGTTGGGATGATATAGTTGCAATTTTTTCATTGACATTTGAGAGACAATATTGTCTAATGACGGTAGTAGGATATTATTTATGTCAAAAAACACTGTTAAAATACAAATTCAACAAAACTGGTGGTGGCGCAATTTTCGGAGCCGTAGGCCCGGCGATTAGACGCTATACGTATATAGTAAGTTACGCAAGCCGCGGCTGATAAATAAATTGGTCGCGGCTTTTTTTATTGTAGTAGGATGGGCTTCAGCCCATGCGGTCTTGCTAACATGTTATCTATACAGGAGTTATACAATGCAAGAGACATTTACAACACAGGGTGGAATCAAGATTATCAGGACAAAGCAGGACGTCCCGATCAGCAAGGCGCTGGCCGACGTACACAAACATATCGACCGGGCCAAGGGTTGCATTCTGGCCAGCGATTATGATTTCCCCGGGCGTTATTCGCGATGGGACATTGGCTTTATTGATCCGCCGCTTGAGATGATTAGTCGTGCCCGCAATTTCACTTTCCGGGCATTGAACGAGCGTGGAAAAATCATGCTTAC
>DAOVXR010000281.1 GCA_030636065.1 Sedimentisphaerales bacterium
AGTCATCTGCGGCAATTTAGAAAATCGTGCAAAAACATCTCTCTGAAATACAGAAAGGTGCCACCCAAGAGGTTTTAAACACATTCGGCTAAAATGTTATAAAAAAAGGGCATGGCCGGGTCCTGTCTGACACACGTGGGCACGTAATGCCGGACAGGAACCCGTCCAATCCATTATCTCAGAGAGACTTTATATACATCAAACTACTAACCCAGCAAGGACAATACACTCTGCGGGGCGTAGTTGGCCTGGGCCAACACAGTAGTCGAGGCCTGTACAAGAATCTGCGTACGAGTCAGGTTCGCCGTTTCGGTGGCGAAATCGGTATCGCGGATCGCGGATTCGGCAGCCTTAAGATTTTCATTTGTTACCCTGAGCGAGTTAATAGTCGAACCCAGAGTGTTCTTCTGGAACGAACCAAGTCGGCCGCGAAGCTTGGAAATATCAGTAATGGCGGAACTGACAATCCTTTGGGCAGTATAAAGATTATCGCCGGATAGGGCCTGATTGCCGCCACTCTTAAGGGTGCTTAAGTAACCGTCGGTGGAATTACCCAAAGCGGTGGTAGCCACATTCTGGATACCAATTGATTCCAGTCCGATAGCATCAACAGCAGATCCGAGTGCAAAGTCGGCGCCACCGGATGTAATACCGAATGTGGCGGACCAGTCAACTGCCGAAAGAGCCGCCGTAGCGTCCAGTTCCATCTCGGCATCCAGCATGGCAGTACGAATAGTCAGCTTCTTGCCATCCGCCGTAGCCGAAGCACCATTAACAGTCGCCGTAGCATTTCTGCCATAGTCTTTGGCGTCAGTCGTATGGGCACCGCCGGCTGTCTCCTGCACTTTCAAGCCGCCGCCACCGGCATTTCCACTGAGAATTTCCACACTGACATAAGCGCTGGAGCCAAAGTCCACACTACGCATCTTGATATAAGTGCCGGAAACAACAGCCGAGACTCCGGTAATTTCGCTAACAGCGTTGATAGCCGTATTGATATTGGCCCGGGATGTGGAAGCAGCGAAGGTAAGCTCCGTGGTACCACGGCTCGAACCAATCTGGATAGTCATACCGCTGTTGGCAGTCAGGCCGTTACCGCTCATATAGAGCACACCGGTATCGGCAGCGCTGGTTCGGTTGACCACCACAGTCATAGTCGCACCGTCGATAAGCTTGGCTGCATTAATAGTCAGTTCGTCGATCTTATTGGCGCTCACGGTACTGGTTGAGTAGGCCTTGTTGCCGTTAAGCAGTTTCATACCTTCGAACTCGGTAGAGTTGGAGATACGGTCGATGGTATTCAGAATCGAGTCAACCTGGAGTTGATTGGCATCGATTTCCTCTTCGCCCATACCACCGGTATTGGCTGCCTCGCCCAAAAGGCCCTGCAATTCAACCAGCATACTGCTGATTTCAATAAGAGACCCTTCAGCGGTTCCTATAATCGTAACGGCACGTTCCGCGTTTTTTATAGCCGTTTCGGTTCCGCCGATCTGCTTGCGCAGATTCTCGGACGCAATCAGACCTGCCGGATCGTCAGCACCTTTATTGATGCGGAGACCGGTGCTTAGTCTTTCCAGCGATTTGTTGAGAGCTGCGTTGTTTTGATTTAGTACTCTTGAGCTAACTAAAGCTGCTACATTGGTGTTTATTCTACTCATCTTGTAAACCTCCTACAGGGTTTGTTGTGCCTAAAGCTTATTTTGCTGGGTCGGGTTTGACATTTGCCCCTTTTACCCCGTTATTTTTTTTTGCCAAAGCCGCAGGCGCGAGAGTGTTTATTCTGTTTTAGTACAAATTACATAATCGAATCACGTTTCTGCGTTACGCGATCCGAAAGCTTATCGGATCATAGGCTGCCCCCTTATTCGATTCGCATTAAAGTTGTTTATGCTTTTTTTGATTACCAACTCCAAACGAATACACAGGCTCCTTTAACATAAATTTAACAACCATTTCTGCAGGGTTTTCATCGTCTTGTAAATATAGGGGACTTTAGATAATAAAAGGGATATGTCCTTATGGGACGCGAAGGGAACGCTCGACCGACATAAAGCCGGTATAACTGGTATAAAAGGGGGGGGAATGTAATTTATAAAACGATAATTCCGGATATTCTTAACCGGCCGTCCTATAATATGGGTGGCATGTTTTTGCGTAGCTTATGCGAAACACTAACCGTTTCAACGGTTTTTTTGCTTATGGCGGAACAATTACGAAAAAAAGGCACAACCTGGACGAGTTGTGCCTTGTCACGGAGGATAACCATTTTCAGAAACCATGGACGATGGTTACCTGAAAGTGTTTAATAATATAGTGCTCACATAGGGTGGGACTTTGACCCACGCGCTTTTCTTTATTCGATGTTGGATGTTCGATGTTCAACTCTTTAGTTTTCAATCTTCAAATCTTTAAATCTTAAATTCTTCTCTACTCTCTTTATTGCAGCAGGGCCAATACAGACTGCGGAGTCTGATTCGCCAGGGCCAGTACGGAAGTACCGGCACTGACCAGAATCTGGCTACGGGTCAGTTCGGATGTTTCGACAGCGAAATCAGCGTCGCGGATAGCCGATTCGGAGGCGGTAACGTTCTCCAGAGTAATGCGCAAAGAGTTAGCATTGGTATCGAGCGTATTGCGCTCGAAGGAGCCGAGCCGACCGCGCAAGTTGGATACCTGCGAAATGGCTTGCTCGATAATATTGGCTGCACTGGAAGTTTGGCCTCCCACAAGAGAATATGAACCGCCCGTGGCGATCTCATTGAGAAAGCCGACATCCGTGGACCCGAGTCGAGACGCAATCACCGAATTTATTCCAAGACTGGTTTGTTCGGAAGTATTAATATGTGGGCCGAGCTGGAACATGGCGCCACCGCCTGTTATGTAGAAAGTGGTGGAATCACCGGCGCCGAAGGCAGAGTCAAGCTTCATATTCAAACCAAGCGAAGACGAATTCATAATGACTTCCTGACCGGTCCCGACTGTGCTGGCGCCGTTGACGGTAACCTGGACGTCGCGACCCGCATCGCGTTGTTTGACTGTAGCTCCATCCGTATCATGGACCGTAAAGGTACCGCTACTGCTGGGCAGGAGACGGACGGACACAAAGGCGTCGGAGCCGTAATCCACACTCCGGAAAATAATACCGGAGGCATGATTGGCGCCGTTGATGAAGGTGGCGCAAACACC
>DAOVXR010000101.1 GCA_030636065.1 Sedimentisphaerales bacterium
GTGTTTTGTTGGGCGTCGGTTTTTTTCAGGCGTGCGCAGGCTGCCGCCTTGATTTTGCGAACCAGTTCGTTTCCCATATCTCCGATTGTATAGGCCGCGCCTGGTTTGCACATAACTTCCACGGCCCCGGCCTCCAGTGCTTCCATTGCTACTTCGCCGCCTTTGGGAGTAAGAGAGCTGACTACAATCACTGGCAGGGGGTGGTGTTTCATTAGTTTGCGAAGGAAGGTAATACCGTCCATTCGCGGCATTTCCACGTCGAGTGTCAGAACGTCTGGTTTTAGTGACAATATTTTGTCGCGGGCAATGTATGGGTCTGGCGCGCTGCCTACCACCTCGATCCGGGGATCGTGTTTCAGGTGTTTGGTAAGTATTTTGCGGACAATTGCCGAATCGTCCACAATCAAAACTTTTATCATTTGTTGCGCTATAGCTATAGTTGCCAATTGTTATTCCTTGATATAGGTTGCCGGCTGAACGAAACGATATTGGTGATTGATCCCGGCCAATGATTCCGAATGGCCGATGCAGAGGACGCCTTTTTTAGCCAAACATTTACCGAAACGCTCCACCAGTTTTGCCTGCGTGGGTTTATCGAAATAGATCATAACATTACGACAGAAAATAATATCGAAAGGTCCTTTGCAGGGCCATTCCTTCATCAGATTCAGATAGCGAAAACAGATAATATTTTGCAGTTCTCGACTGACCTGATAGACTTTTTCTCCTTCGATGTTATTTGGTACGAGAAAACGGCGTTTTTGTTCTTTGGTCAGGGGTTTTACTCGCGACTGAACGTATGTCCCTTGTTTTGCTCTGTCCAGTATTTGCGTTGAGACATCGCTGGCCAGAATCTTGACATCCCACTTTTGATAATCCGGAATATTTTCTATCAGCGTAATTGCCAGACTGTACGGCTCTTCTCCGGACGAACACCCGGCCGACCAGATTCGGATTTTATGTTCTGATAACCTGGATTTTTTTTCGAGCAGTTTTGGCAAAAACTGGTCAATTAAGTATTGAAAGTGGCTTTTTTCGCGAAAAAAGCTGGTTAAATTTGTGCTGAGTGAATCGACCAGAGAGTAAAATTCCTGCTGGCCAGCCTGAGAAAGCGCAAAATCTATATATTTCCTGAAAGAACTGTATTGTAGCGCACGCATTCTTTTCGCCAGTCGTGCCTGCATCAGCGTTTTTTTTCCATCGCTCAGATTGATTCCGCAGTGCTTGTAGATGACGCTACTGACGCGCTGGAAATCCTTTTCCGAGAGTTCGTCGCTGTGTATATTCTGTAAATTTGTCATTGATCTTGTAGGGTAACATTATTTTCCGACGGGTGGCAGCCACCGAGTCTTCGAGGTGGATGGTTCATCGTATGGGTGGCAGCGTCTGATGTACTTCATCAGGCGATGGTGACTCTCTATTATTCGTCATATTTCTTCTGTATTCTCTTTTCTTAATCCGCGAAATCAGTGCAATTCGTGGTTAAATATTTTATGTATTTTTCTTATCTTTGTTTTCTTCTGTTCAATTTTATTTTCCCTCACCAGCAACATTATTTTCCGGCCGCGAGGCTAATCAGGCCCGGTACGTCCACAATCAGGCTGACGTTGCCGTCCCCCATAATGGCCGCTCCCGATACGCCCTTGATGCTGCCGAGGTAATCGCCGAGACTTTTAATGACAACCTGCTGCTGGCCGAGAACTGAGTCCACCTGGACACAACAACGATTGTCCCCGTCCGTTACCACCACAATAATCGCTTCACAAGGTTCGGTCAGTTCCGGCTCGATACCAAAAATTCGATACAGTTTTATAAGCGGCAGCAACTCACCGCGAATCATAATCATTTCGCCTTTGGCTCCCTGGACGGTTTTCAGTTGTTCAGGTTGTGGTCGAATGCTGTGTTCGATGGAAACAGAAGGGATAATATAAGTTTCTTTTCCGACATTAACTATCTGGCCGTCAATCACAGCCAACGTCAAAGGCAACCGGATACTAAAAGTCGAACCTTTGTCTATGGCCGATTCGATGTCAATACGGCCGCGAAGCGATTCGATGTTCTTACGCACCACATCCATCCCGACGCCACGGCCGGAAACATCAGTGATCTTCTCCGCGGTTGACAGGCCGGCATGAAAAACAAGACGGTAGATTTCACTGTCCGAAAGCTCCTGGCCCTCCTTGACAATATTGTTAGCGATGGCTTTTTCCAGGATTTTTTCCCGGTTTAATCCTTTGCCGTCATCGCAGATTTCTATAATGATATTGCCTCCCTGATGGAAAGCCTTTAGCTCGACCTTGCCCTGCGGGGTTTTTCCTTTGCTGCTGCGTTCTTCAGGTGTTTCGACGCCATGATCAACGGAGTTTCGGACCATGTGAACGAGAGGGTCGGCAATGGCCTCGACGACGTTTCGGTCGAGTTCCGTTTCGGCGCCAGTCATAACAAATTCGATGTCTTTGCCGGCCTTGCGAGAAAGATCACGGACAAGTCTCGCCATTTTCTGAAAAACACCCTGCACAGGCACCATACGCATAGACATAGACAGTTCCTGCAACTCCCGTGTGATTTTGTCGAGGTGTCGTACATTGCGGGTCAGACGCTGGTCGGTCTGAATGTGCCCGTCAAGGTCCCGGCTGACCATAGACTGGGCAATGACAAGCTCACCAACCATATTAATCAGCGAATCCAGTCGCCTCGTAGCAACCTTTACTGTAGTGTCATTGACGATTTTTTTGTTCTCATTAGCTCGAGGTAGTTTCTGGTTCTGGACGGCTTTGTTCACCTGCTGCTCGGTAACGACTTTTTTTTCTACGAGTATTTCCCCGATTTTTTTGTCGGGCGAACTGGTTCGCTGTTCGTGCAGAGCATTGCGAACTTCAGTTGCCGAGGTTGTTCCATCCTGGACGAGGACTTCGCCCAGTTTGACGGTAGGTGTCTTGCCGGAGGTACATCGTTTGATGCGATCAATCAAAGGTTGTAGCTTTTGATAGGGTTGCACGTGCTGGTCATTTTCCACGGCTTGTCGGAGAGCACTGAACATTTGTTTCATAACATCGATGGATTTGAAAATCGTATCGACACTGGAACCGCCGAGAATGATTTTCCCCTGGCGAGCCTTGTCGAGCAGATTTTCGGCGGCATGGGCCAGGGAACCGATTTGTTTAAGATTAAGAAAGCCCGCTACACCTTTGATAGTATGAAAGGCACGAAAGATGGAATTGATGGTTTCAGGGTCGTCGGGACATCCCTCGATATGCAGCAGGTCGGACTCGGCGGATTCGAGATGCTCGCTGGATTCATTGATGAAATCTATTACAAGCGGCACATCGCCCTCGGCGATTTTCAGTTTTTCCTCCGGTTCCTGCTCCTGTTGTTCGGGGGGACTGGGGGGGGGCGGGGGATTCTTTGCCGATTGAGACGTTGGACAGTTGAGCGACGGCTTTGGCCAGCCAGTCCTTGGCGGCCAACAGTTTTTCGGCGGGGAACGTACTGGATTCGTTTGTCTCGGAGTCTTCCAGCAGGGATTCGGTTTCATGGCAGACAGCCGCGAATTCCTGAAGGCCCATAAGGGATGATTCGCCTTTGAGGTTATGAAGTATGCCTTTTATGGTGTTATAATTTCCCGCGGAAGGGTCTTTTTCCGCGGCAAGGATGGCCGATTCGAGGTTTTCGAGAACATGCGGTTGAGAGGAAAGGAACTCCCGAAAGATTTCTTCATCGACATTATCGGGCAGAGAGATTTTCGGTTTTTGAGAGGATGAACAGGATTCAGCGGGAACATTTTCCGGTTGGGAGTCGTTGCTGTTAGAGTTATCGGTAGTTTTCAGACCCAGTTCGGGTGGAAATTTGATATGAGTCGGTTTTTGCCCCTGTGAAAGTTGTTCCATAAGAGATTGCAGACTGGCGGAGGTTTTATTGATGGTATCGATAGCGGCGGCGGCATCTTCAACCTCACTGAGGATGATTTTGCTTATCAGTTCGGCTGTCTTTACGGAGGCTGTTTGTATCAGTTTCAGATACGGGGCGGCGTCGCCCGTCGGAGACGGCTCCCCGCTTTTTTCCAGGTCGGCGGCAATTTGGGCGATTTGTTCGAAGTGAGTGTGGATGCCTGCCAGGCCCTGCAGGTCGTCGGAATCGATCATAACAAGTTGTAGCGCCGAGTCTTCGATAATCTTTGTCAGTTGTTTCATTTTTGATGTCTCATATTAAAACAAATAAACGTACCTATACCCTATACACATAATACACACGTAAAAATGCCCAGAATCCCCTTGAACAAACGTGTTTTTTATATCGGAAAGGGATAACCCCCGCTTTAGCCTGCATTTCTAAAACCACAGAGAAGATTAATGGAATAGGGGGGTCATGTTATGTTTTAAGCGGAAGTATGAAATATCGGACCTGGAGTATGGAAAAAAACGGTGGCTTCAGAATTGGTTATTAAAGTTCGCGGTGATATTACCGATGATAAGAACGCATTGCATAATGAAAAATAGTTTCTGACAATAAGCGGGGAAAGCAAATGAAAAGCGGGGAAAGCAAATGAACGTAAAATATATCAATCCGTTTTTGTCGTCGATACAAAATATTTTCGATACGATGATCAATGTACCCTTCCAGTTAGGCAAGCCCAATCTGAAGCAGGATACGGTTCCATTATACGAGATCAGCGGGATTATAGGCCTTTCCGGTGGGGTAACCGGTTGTGTGGTCGTGAGTTTGTCCAAACATATCGCGCTGCAGATGGTTTCAGCTTTAACCGGTGAGGAGACGACAGAGATAGACGATGACAGTGCTGACGCCATCGGTGAAATTACTAATATGATAGCAGGGAACGCCAAGAAAGATTTTCCCGGTGAGAATACGTCCATATCCATACCCAGCGTAGTTATCGGCAAGCACAGGGTGAACTATCCAAGAGGGGTTCCGATAATATCGATACCATGCGAAACCAGTGCGGGCCGATTAGTCATCGACATCGCATTAAAAGAGACACCCGTGCCGGTGAGTGTGGGGGCTAAGTAAGGCGGCAGGGGGGTATAATGCGGTCGGGTCAGGTTTTATTTTTGTCCTGCCGGTCATCGGGAATAGCCTGTTCAAGATAGTCTTTCACCTCCTGCATTCGTTGGCGGGCCTTTTCCAATTCTTCACCGGCGCTATCGATGCCGGACTCAGTATCAATGACATAAGGAGTGATGAAGGCAAGTAGTTCGCTGTTTGACTGAACCGTATTGTTATGTTTGAACAACTCGCCCAATAAAGGAATATCGCCAAAGAAGGGAACTTTGGTTTTGATTTCGACCTCTTTCTGGAACAGGATGCCGCTGATCAGGACTGTTTGGCCGTCCGCGAGGATCATATTTGTGGTTGTCGAGAAACTACTGGTGGCGACTTCGCCGTTGACGAGTTCCGGTTCGACCTGAGATATGTTGATGTAAATAGTAGTATCAACAGCGTTTTCCGGGGTAATGTTGGGCCTTACACGAAGCGTCAAGCCGACCGGTTCATATTTAAACGAATCGATGGTATTTTGTCCCTGGGTGGGAGTCTGGGTGAGGCTTCTGAAAGCTACTCTTCGGCCCTTGAAGAATTCGGCTTCTTCATTATCCCCGGTCCAGAGGGTTGGCTGATTAAGGACACGGCCATTGGTTTTTTTTATCAGGAGATCGATAAGAGCGTTCACCTCCAAAGTACTCGAAACAGCAAAAGACGAACCAGGCGATTCACTATAAATCAAATTGGTAATAGCGGTAATGGCATCTTCATTGGCGGTTCCGAGCGCGTCCGGATTAGTGGCTATCTGCACCCCCAGCGAGGTCAGGTCTTCATGATTGACCTCGACGATAACGGCCTTTATCATCACCTGTTTGGCGGGTTTGTCCAGTTCTTCGATCATAACTTTAATACTGTCCTGGTATTCCTTCGGCGAAAGGACGAGAATCGCTTTGCTGCGGTGGACGGGGATAAACCTGATTTTGCCGATGATATTACTGATGGGCATTTCCTCACCGATACGACTGCGAGCTGTGCCGACTGTCCACCAGGGGACAAGCTCGTTGGCTGAACTCTGTGTCTGATCTCTGTCCTGGTTCCGATTATTGCTGTCGGAATCGGCGCCGGCGGCGGTGTAATCCGACAGGCCCCGACTGCGTCGCAGAACGGTGGCACGCGTTCCAGGCTCGTTCAGGATAGCGTTGAGCTGGTCGCACAAATCTTCAGAATCGGCATACTTCAAAGTTACCACCATAGGCAGTTCCGCCGGCTCCTGTTTGTCGAGCTTCAGTATCAATTCCTTGACAACCTCATAGGCCTCGGGAATCTTGCTGATAACGATTATCTTCTTGGTGTCCGGTACGGCCTCGAAGGTCAACTGACCATAAAGCGGACCGACAATCTTCTTTTTTTCTTCGCGTCCTCTGCCAAAGAGGTAATCATAAAACGAGTTCCGGCCGGATGACTTCTCGCTGAACAGGGTGGTCAGTAATTCGGTCAGCTTGACCGGGTCCGAATTTTTCAACTCGATAATCAGCGGGGCCACTGCTTTAACATCGATA
>DAOVXR010000302.1 GCA_030636065.1 Sedimentisphaerales bacterium
GAGTGGGAGCGGATTGTACGAAACCGGAATATGCTGCGGGAAGTGGAGGATATTCACGGGCAGAATATATATACCGACGAGCAGATGTTCACTTATCTTCAGCAGTTTGAAAAAGATTTCGCCAGGTGTCCTGCGCGTATCATCGACGCGACCGAGGGCGGGGTGCGTAAGCAAAACTGCCGGGCAATGTCCCTGAAAGAAACCGCCGCTCAATATTGCGTGGAATCGATCGATCAGGGCAAATTCGACTACCGCGGGAAGATTAATAAGTTTAAGACCGACGATTTCAGGCAGTGCCGCGAAATATTACAAAAGCGAGTGGAAGAAGCCCGGGAGATGAAGGAAATCTGCCTGGAGAACATGGTGCTTGTACGTGCAATGCTGGCCCTCGTGGACACCCAGACGGAACTGAATCGCAAAATGCCTCGGCTGGACGAGTTGCGTACCAAGGTAAAACGGCGGAAGGACATCTATCAATTGGTGATGTTCGTTTCGCAGGCTGCGGAGATGTACAGGTTTCGCCAGGATCGGACGATTGAACTGGACGGTTCGGAAGGTAAGGAACGGCAACGCCGGCAACTGAAGCGGGACATCGGCTATGTTACCGAGATTAAAAACGGCTGTGATCGTTTGCTGACTCTGTTGGAATACGGCATAGAACGATTCGATGAAGAAATTGACAATGAGTAACGCGAACAATAAAAAAAACGCGGCGATTTTATACGCCGACCTGAAACGGAACGTCTGGGGAACGCGATCGTATCTGACTGACCGCCTGGCGGGCCGAAGTGTGCTCGAACGGACGATATCGAGGCTTGAACAGGCAAATCGCCTTGACGAAATCATTGTTTTTTGTCCGGACGAACAGCAGGAGCAGGTTCGGGAGTTGATTGGGCAAACTACGGCTATTGTAAAGGGCCTGACCGAGCCTGTACCACTGAGCAAACATATACCGGGCCGTAAATGGGCTATGGATAGTTGGCGCGGCGGAATCCGGGAAGCGACCCTGTTCGACGAACAGGCGTTCACTGCCGAGATGGTGTTATACGCGCGCGAACGGAAAATCTATACCGCCCTGTCGGTCGCCTGCGAGGCGGTAGTAATCGATCCGAAACTGACAGATGCGCTACTGGAACATCATCACGAGCACGGCGACGCGATGCGTTTTACTTTTACGCAGGCCGGGCCGGGCCTTTGCGGTGGGGCGTATCGGATGGACTTATTGCACGAGTTGGTACTTACAGGGGCATATATAGGTGATCTGCTCAGATACGACCCAGCCACACCCCACGCGGACTATATTGTGCAGGAATGTAATTATAAAGTCGATCCGGAACTTTATACCACGCGGTTCAGATATATTGCGGATACGCGGCGGAGTTTCGTGGCGCTGGAAAATTTTGTAATAAGGGCCGGCAATGATTTTCAACAATGGGACGCGAAACGAATCGTGACGGAGTTGGAGCAGCAGTATCAGGCCCCGGATATTTTGCCGCATGAAGTCGAGATAGAGATTACAACCGAGCCGAGTCTGCGTATTAGTGGCTATCCGCACCGAGCGGATTCGGAACACCCGCAGCGGCAGATGATGTCGCTTGCGTGTTTCGAGAAGATTGTCAGGCAGTTGGGCGAATACGATGATGTTTGTTTGACTATCGGAGGCTTTGGCGAACCGCTCTCGCATCCGGAGTTAATGGCTATGATCGAGGTGGCCAAGGCGGCAGGGATATTGGGGATAAATATCGAGACTGACGGGCAACTCTTAAGGGGCGATTTGGCCGAGGCGCTTTCGGGATCGAAAGTGGATGTTATCAGCGTATATCTTGACGCCGACGACGGTGAGATTTACCATAAAGTCAAAGGGAAAGACTGTTTCGATGGGGTAGTGGGCCAATTGGAGGCCTTTATCGAAAAAACCAAAAATGCCGGCCCGATGATTCTGCCTCATTTGGTAAAGACTCGCCGAACGATGGCCCAGATGGAGGCGTTTTACGATCGCTGGCTCAAAAGTTGCGACGGCGCGGTAATCGTAGGTTATAACGATTTCGCCGGCCAGATCGAAGACAAGGCGGTAATGGACATGGCGTCTCCTCAGCGGTCGGCGTGTCGCAGATTGTCAGGGAGTATGACCATTTTGGCCGATGGCTGTGTTACAATCTGCGGGCAGGACTTTAAGGGAAGCTGTGCGATAGGTAACGTAAATGAAAAAAGCATAAAGGAACTGTGGCGCTCGCAGGCACTGGAAAAACTAAGGGCAGCGCATCGGCAGCGCAATTTCGGAGTGAACGAGCTATGCGGCAAATGCAAAGAATGGCATCGGTGAATGGGTGGCATGCTTTACGCATAGTTTATGCGAAGCATAAACAAGCTTAAGCATGGTATTCTAACAGGGTGCCACCTTTCTGTATTTCAGCGAGGTGCCGGGTAGATAATTAAGGAAGATTATTTAGTGAACATATTAGGGATTATTCCGGCAAGGGGGGGAAGTCGTGGGGTACCGAGGAAGTGCGTACGCGAACTTCTCGGCAAGCCTGTGATAGCCTATACTATTGCGGCGGCGATTGAGGCCGAACAGATAGATCGGGTAGTGGTAACGACGGACGACCAAAAGGCAAAAGAGATTGCCGAAACGTATAATATAATCACTGTTGACCGGCCGGCCGAATTAGCAGCCGACACGGCACGGATCGACGACGCGATGAGACACTGCTGTAAGGAACTGGAACAGAAAGACGGTTATAAACCTGACGTTATTGTTTTATTATATGCCAATGTACCGGTGCGTACGGAGGGGATTATCGACAAAACGATTGATCATTTAATCAGGACGGGTGCGGATTCGGTACAGACTTTTGCGCCGGTCGGCAAGTTTCATCCATACTGGCTGTATCAACTCGACGACGATCACGCGACGAAATATATCGACAACGAGGTATTCCAACGGCAGGATTTA
>DAOVXR010000181.1 GCA_030636065.1 Sedimentisphaerales bacterium
AGCGTTGATCGCCGGGTCCCATGCAAACGGACGGCGCGAACCTGGTCAGGCCGGGAACGGAGCAGCCATAAGCGTTTAGTTTGTTGTGCCGTGGAATAACCTGGCAGTAGCCGGCTGGGATAACATACTCAGCAAAACTGTTTCGACGAAAAGTGCACGGCTGTTTTTTTGAGTATATGAGTAGATGGGTATATGGGTGTGTGAGTAGGTGAGTGGTAGTTCATGTCTTATACAGTTTTGGCAAGGCGATACAGATCCGAAACGTTCGACGACGTGGTCGGTCAACAAGCAGTAGCGCAAACACTCAAAAACGCAATCGAAGGAGATCGCGTAGCTCACGCGTATCTCTTTAACGGTACACGCGGCGTAGGCAAAACAAGCATGGCCCGTATTCTGGCCAAGGCTCTTAACTGCCTGTCCTTCGACAAGCCCACCGCCAAGCCCTGCTGCAAGTGTGAAAGCTGTATCGCCGTCAATGAAGGCAACGACATCGATGTTATAGAAATCGACGGGGCAAGTAATACCGGCGTTGACCATATCCGAGAACTACGACAAAACGCCATCTATCGGCCGGCACGGGGACGCTTCAAAATATATATCATCGACGAAGTGCATATGCTCTCCACAGGAGCGTTTAACGCACTTCTGAAAACACTCGAAGAACCGCCCGAACACGTTAAGTTCATTATGGCTACCACAGAACCTAACAAGATTCTGCCAACAATCCTCTCACGCTGTCAAAGGTTCGACTTTCGCAATATCCAAGCCGGCGACATCGCCAATCACCTGAAAAAAATTCTAACCGACGAGAAAATGGAGGCCGAGGACTCACTGCTGAGACGGGTAGCGCGGCTGGCACGCGGGTCAATGCGAGACGCCCTGAGCCTGTTAGACCAACTCCTCAGTATGAGCGACGGGAAACTAACGCTGGAACTATTAGACGAACTGCTCGGTACGCCACGCTCCGAACTGATCATCGGTCTGGTCGAGGCAATCGGCCAAAATAACCTCTCTGCGGCGCTGATACAAGTCGATAAGGCGCTACAAGAAGGACTGGCGCTGGAACAACTTGGACAGGCGCTACAAGGACATTTTCGAGACCTGATGATCCTGCGCAACTGCCCGGATGATACGGAACTGGTGGATTTGAGCGATAATACGGTTCGCGACAAGATGGCCGAGCAGGCAAAGATGTTCGACGACGCCGCACTGGTCTATAACATTACCGTTATGGAAGAACTGCTTCGCGCAGTTAAAACAAGCGGGTCAGGACGGCCACTCTTCGAGGCAGCCATAGTCCGAATGACTGTCAGCGAACGATTCAGCGACACAAAAGCACTGATCGAACAATTACAGCAACTCCAATCCGCACCAGCAGCCCCAAGCCGTGGGAACCCCGTAACACAAAGCCAAGCCGCACCGGTAACAAATGGTGGGCATGGCCCGGGCTACAAGATTAAGAACCCCAGCTTAACAGCAGGGGCTACAGTAAATGGCGGGCACGGCCCACCCTACGAGACTGCGGCAGAAAAGGCGCAAAGGCCGCAATATGAGCCGACAGAAAAACAACAATCCCGTTCGCCAGAATTAAGAGGCAGGCGAGACGCCTGCGGTACGACAGAAAAAAAACAATTTACGCTGCCTGAAACGCTGGACATAGGATTCCTACAGCAGCAATGGCAGAATATATTAAGCGAAATTGAAAAACGCGGTAAAAAAAGTCTGGTTGCCTTTGTGCAATTAGCACAACCGCTATCCTGGGGGGAACAGACATTAACCATACAATTCCGTCCCGAACAAAACGGTATGCGAAGTCTTCTTCAGGATCGTCCGGAACAAATGCGGGAAATTGGACAGGTTCTATCTGATGTTTTGGCCCAGCCGATAAAGTTGTGTTTGGCATCACCCGGTGCCGCCGACACGAATAAATCGGAGAAAACCCCACCCGGCAAGAATGCCACACGTTCAACCATCCACCTCGAAGACTCGGTGGCTGCCACCCAACCACGGACAATCTCAAATGGCGGGCATGGCCCGGGCTACAAGACTGAACCGGAGCCAAAAGCGAGCGGTACAAAAATGCCGCCGGGCGCCAAACCGAGCCAGACTGAAATAAACGAAGCTATGCAGGAACCGCAGATAAGAAACGTCCAGGAAATCCTCGGCGGGAAGGTACGGCATATCGAGCGGGGGAAGGGTGGAGAGTAAAGAGTGGAGGAAGAGTTGAACGTCCAACATTCAACGTTCAACGTTCAATAGGAAGAAATTAAGAAATTAAGAAGCCGGAAGCCAGAATTCAGAAGAATAAATTGAACAGAAGATAACGAAGGAAGCGAAGAAGAAGAAATAGTAGCCACAAAAAAGCACAAAAGACACAAAAAATATTTAGCCACAGAGGTTACAGAGAACACAGAGTGGCAGGGACGCAACTGATAGAATAGAATTTAACCACAAAGAAAAAACAGGTAAAAACAGAATAAAGAAAATGAAATTGAACAGAAGATAGCGAAGGAAGAGAAGAAAAAGGAATTCAGAAGAAAACAGAAGATAAAAGATAAAGAAACCACGGATTGCACAGATTGCACGGATAAGAAGAGAGAAGAAAGAACCGGGCGGACACCCGGCAAAAGCGAAAAGTAAAATCTATGAACGATGATATACATATAACTCGAATGAATAAAGAGGATATACTTACAAAGCTGGAGAGTCTCCAGCCGGATATTCAGAAAAAGTTTCATACCCGAATCAAAGGGATTTTCGGTTCGTTTGTACGCGGCGACCAGAAAAGAGAAAGCGACCTTGATATTTTAGTTGAGTTTGGACAAGAAGCCGATCTACTGGATTTTGTCGGGCTATCTGATTACCTGGAGGAAAAATTTAACCAGCCAGTTGATCTGGTACCTATAACTAACATACGGGAAGAACTGAAGGAACGGATCCTTAAGGAGGCGATTTACCTGTGAGAGAGTACAAGCTATGAGTGAAGAATTTGATGATTTGAAGATGGGAAGTTAAAGAGTTGGACGACGAACAGGATAAACCGGGGATCATGGTAACGATAAGGCCAAAAGGAAAGTTAAAAGGGTGTCTGACCCCTTTAATTTGATCTTTAGTTCTTTTAGTTCGACGTTTTTAGGGACACGTGTAAGGAGATTTAAAAATGTGTGTAAAGCAAGTTTTTGATGTCGTATGCGATCAAAATTTTTGGACGATGGTAGGTGCAATTGCTGCAATGGTAGGTGCAATCGCTGCAATTTTTGCTATTAAAGCAGTCTTTTATGCGGCAAAACAATTCAAGTTTACTGGATGGATTGCAGCTCAAGAGCTTTTCACTAACACGGAATTCACTAAAGCTCGCACTGAGGTCCTAAAGAATTTTCCGTTTTCAACAAAGCCTGCCCCATACCTTAACGATGATATAAAAGAAAAGGCGTTAACTGTTTGTCGTCAGATGGACGAGCTTGCACGGCTTGAGCCATATCTTGGGAGCAAAACAATTATAGACACTTGGGGCTATCCTTTGGGTAAATCATGGATGATACTTGAGGAGACTGTTAATGAGGAGCGTGATAGTACTTATCATCCAACAAAGTGGGGTGCTTTTATGGAGTTGGGTAGGGAGGCAGTAAAAAGGTTGAATTTGGAAGAACTGAATAGAGACCAAGGAAGATCAAGGAAGAATGACAAATGATAGAAAATTGTCAAAGAACACCTTTCCACGAAGTGGAGAGGTGGCACCCAGAAAGTTTGTTATTAAAGAGGACGGGTACCCGGCAAATTAGTTAGAATTAATCGTATTGGATATTGACATGGCGGATAAACATAACGAACAAACTAATTCATTTTGTTTGGAATATCAAAGATTAATTAAATTCGGAACAATACTATTACAAAAAATTCATACTGGTGATACAAATATTAACATATCTTTATGGGCGACCGATTCCATAGACTATATATTATCTGTAATGCCCATAGATATTCCTGAATACAAGAAACTAGAAGAGCTTAAATGTCTTTATCAGAAAACATATTTAATCATTCCAAGCAGCGTATCATCAGATATTAGTTATATTATAGGAAACTTGAATATCGCCAAAAACGTTTTTTATTGCGGTGCGAGAGGTGATGCAAAAGACGTCCCTCCAAAAAATTATTCGGATATCGAATATGAAGAAATAAAACATACAAAAGAATATGTTGAAAGCAACATTATAAAAGAGCTTATCGGAAAGGAAGACGGAAGAACTAAAAACACCGCCATGCTGCATACCTATGGGAGATTGTGTCATTGGGTATATAGCATAACCAAACTTAACAAACCGGAAGATTTTCTTGCCATCTCAGCATGCGCAAGAGGAATGCTTGAGGTATTTATCGATTTAAATTTGTTCTTTCACGACTTGAATTTTAATCTGAAGTGCAACACTCATAACAGCTTAAGTAATAATGTGTTACCGCCGAGAAAATTCGTTCGGGCCCCCAGACAACCAAATTGCCCCGACCCTCCGGCCGAAACGGCCCCAATTTGGCTGTCTGCCC
>DAOVXR010000252.1 GCA_030636065.1 Sedimentisphaerales bacterium
CAAAGAGTTGGACATAGGGGCCTATGAGTTTATTGCCAAACGGGACATGGCAGGCTTTTTGAACTACTGCCGGGAGAAAAGCAACCATATCTGCGGTAACATACCAATTGCGATATTGCTTGGTATGCTCCTCGCCGGTACCCGCGCCAACCTGATACAGTACGACACTTCCGGAAATATTACGGGTGATTTTATCAATTCGGTAAGTTACCTCACCGCCGCCTTTACCGGTGGTTCGTGGTCAGTCAAGTAGGGTGCGATGTATCGCACCATTTCTTTTTTTAGGCCCGAAGGGCCGAAAGAGCGCATAGCCGGGTGGCGTGATCCCCCGGAAGAGTTGCGACAACAACCTTAAATAGCCCCTGCTGTTAAGCGGGGGTTCTTCTATAGGTAACCGTTCACAGGTTCTTACTAGCCCCCGATGTAAAATCGGGGGATTCTTTTCTTTATTAGCCCTGAAAGGGCGAAAGAAAGCAACTCGTAAAAAGCGTGAACGGTTATAAAAGGCAATATAGATGTCATTGATAAGTTTGCAGGATGTTGCTGTGGGTTATGGTGGCCCGCCTTTGTTGGTGGATGCCAATTTACAGATTGAGCGCGGAGAACGAATTTGCCTGTTGGGCCGAAACGGGGTCGGCAAATCGACACTTCTCAGGCTTATAGAAGGTCTTATTCATCATGAATCCGGCGAAGTTGTCCGCCAGCAAAACATTATTATTACGAGTGTCCCGCAGCAGGTACCTCAGGGACTGGACGGCACGGTATTCGAGCAGGTTGCCGGCGGACTTGGGGCAAAGGGACAACTGCTCGCCGAATACCATAAGGTCGCTCATGATCTGACGAATGAAAGTTCCAAAACGCTCCTCAGGCGGCTGGATCAACTACAACAATCTTTGGACATTGACGGTGGCTGGGACAGTAACCGTGAGGTTGAAACGATCATTACTAAAATGGGGCTGGACCCTGACGCGAATTTCGCCGAATTATCTGCCGGACTTAAACGAAGGGTACTATTTAGCCGGTCTTTGGCAGGCAGACCCGATATACTGTTGTTGGACGAACCGACAAACCATCTTGATATATCGGCTATTGATTGGCTCGAAGATTTTCTGCCGAAATTCGACGGCACACTTTTTTTTGTAACTCATGACAGGATGTTTCTTAAAAAGATCGCCACAAGGATTATTGAAATAGATCGTACCAAACTGACCAGTTGGTCATGTAACTATGAAACATACCTGACGAGAAAACAGCAGGTAATTGACGCCCAGGATAAACAGAACAATTTATTCGACAAAAAACTTGCCCAGGAGGAGGTATGGATACGTAAAGGCGTTAAAGCTCGAAGAGTGCGTAATGAAGGACGTGTACGTGCTCTTAAGGAGATGCGCAGAGAGCGCAAAGATCGCCTTCAGCAAATCGGTACCGTAAAAATGCGGGCTTCTGACGCGCAGCGGTCCGGGCGAATTGTCATCAAAGTGAATTCCATGAATTTCGGTTATGCGGACGACAGTTATATTATAAAAGATTTTTCCACCATTATCGAACGTGGCGACAAGATCGGTTTTCTCGGCCCGAACGGAATTGGTAAAACAACGCTTATGAAGCTTCTTTTGGGCCGGTTGCAACCTCAATCAGGCCGGATCAAGCATGGTACGAATCTGGAGATCGCCTATTTTGACCAGCTTCATTCGACTTTGGACGAGCAAAAAACCGTTCAGGAAAATATCATCGACGGAAGCGATACCTTGAAACTCAACGGCCAACCTCGCAATATCATTGGTTACCTGCGCGACTTCCTGTTCACGCCGACTATAGCGCGAACGCCTGTATGGCGTATTTCCGGTGGAGAAAAAAATCGTTTGCTGCTTGCCAAAATGTTCGCTCAGCCGTCGAATGTCCTGTTATT
This sequence comes from Sedimentisphaerales bacterium, assembly GCA_030636065.1. Next base: position 1,910 of record DAOVXR010000252.1, read on the forward strand.
GGATGAGCCGACCAATGACCTTGACATCGAGACCCTTGATTTGCTCGAAGAGTTGCTGCTGGACTATAGTGGAACGGTTTTGATCATCACTCACGACCGGGCATTTTTGAATAATGTGGTAACCAGCACGTTTGTTTTTGAGGGTGGTGGAATAGTAAAGGAATATGCGGGGGGTTATGATGATTGGCTGTGTCAGCGAAAACCCCGACAAAAAGACGATAACGCCGACGATAATAATTCACGAAAGACCGCTAAAAAAGTTCGGAGGGGAAAAAACCTGACAGATAAGCCGCCGCGTTTGACTTACAAGGAAAAGCTGGAACTCGAAAAACTGCCTCGACAAATTGAACTGCTGGAGAGCCGATTGTCTGAAATACACAAAAAAATGATGGAGCCTGAATTTTATAAGGGGCCGGGTGAAATGATCGCGAAACTGAAAGCCGAATCACAGGAAATTGAAAATCAGCTAACCGCCACATATTCTCGTTGGGAAAAACTCGAAGAAATCGAAAATTAGTTAAGTAGGGGCGGACCCCCGTGCCTGTCCTGACATCAGCCCATGTTGTCTTTCTGTTGCAGTTTCAAGTAATAAGTGCAACATTGCCCGATGTCCCAACGCTTGACTTCTAAGCGGAACCGAGAGAAAAATCGTTTGGGCGGCTGGACAAATTTGGGGTACGGGGGGGGGAATTTTTCCAGCCGGGGCCCCGAACTATTTTTCTCGTCGCCAACCTGTTGTCATATAATCAGTTAACATTTGTTGCACTTATGAGTTGAATCCGCCTTCAATTTATTCGTGTCAATTCGCGTTAATTCGTGGCTAAAATTCTTTATTTCTCTTTCTTTTTATTTTTCGCTGTTCAACTTGTTTTTCGCATACTCAAAAACCCGAAAGCCGCCACTGCCTGTCCTATACCTGACAGCGCTATCAGCCATATTCCGTTTGGTCCTGAACAGTCCAGCCGAAAGAGGTATATCCCTATGAAGGGCGCGATAATACCGCGTAATCCCGTCAGGCTTATGTGTATTCCCATATACAGCGAATCTTTTTCCGGCGGCGCGAATTCCATATGTCCCAGTCGCCAGTTCAGTCTGCCGATCCCCATAGCGATACCGGAGATAACCCGGCTCAGGAGTAATATTTCCATACTGTGATAATACACGCCCAGCACAAGAACAAATCGGCTGACCGCCCAGCTCATCGCGCCGTAAAACCGCATATCGAACAAGTTACTGCGGTCATACATTCCGGCCCATAGCAGTCCGGCAAACGCTGCCACCATAAATTGCACAGCCGTAAGTGCCGAGCCGCCGGCAAGCCACCCGCTCTCGAAAACATCATTTATGATAAGTACCAGAATCCCGGTTTCGACAATCAGTGTCGAGAAACCGTTCAGCATTTGCCATTCCATATATCGGCGGAATCGCTTATCGCTGTGCAGGACCGACAGACCGGACAGCAGCCGTATGTTGGTGGGATGTTTCGACAGAGTGCGTAATGTTTGCCGTTCTTTGTGTATGCGTATTCGTGAGAACAGATATGCGCATAACAGCCCTAACCCGCC
>DAOVXR010000020.1 GCA_030636065.1 Sedimentisphaerales bacterium
ACTCATTAGGAGGTGGCATAGCCACTTTTTCTGTTCTGCATGGATGGCAAACACCGCTCCCGTTGGTCGCTGGTTATAATGGCAAAATTGCAAGACTGGGATAAATTTTAACATAGGAGCTCTTGATTATGTCTGAAGCAGGCTTCGATTTACAAAAGCGAATTGCCCATGCAACTCGTCATGTACAGGAGTTGGATGTACTTTATAAAATCAGTCGGATTCTCGCTGCCGGCACTCGTCAAAAGCAGGCTCTTGCGGAGGTTCTGGACGCCCTTGACAGTGAACTGGGGATGAACAGAGGCACAATAACGCTGTTGGTACCGGACGATACTGAGATCAGGATTGAAGTGGCGCATAACCTTTCTCAGGAACACAGCCTCAAGGTGCGGTATCGAATGGGTGAGGGAGTAACCGGCAGGGTAATGCAGACGGGCAAGGCGATAATCATTCCGAAAGTATCGGAGGAACCGTTGTTCCTCAACCGTTTCGAAAGATGGAATATTACAAAAGAGGAGATGAGTTTTATTTGTGTGCCGATCTCGATCGGACAAGACGTAATAGGAACGATTTCGGTTGATTGTGTGTTTGATAAAGCAGCGTCACTCGATGAGGACATGCGGGTTCTCAGTATTGTTGCCAGTATGATTGCCAATGACGTCAGGGCCAGGCGTGAAGAATCGCTTCTGCGGCAAGAACTTGAGGACGAGAATTTACGATTGCGTTACGAACTGGAAGACCGATTTCGACCGGAAAACATAATAGGTAATTCCAATGCCATGCGTGATGTATATCTTGCGATTCAGCAGGTTGCCTCAAGCGACACAACGGTTCTTATTCGTGGCGAGTCCGGCACAGGCAAGGAGCTGGTCGCTCATGCGGTTCACTATTCCAGTACCAGGGACAAGGGGCCTTTTATCAAAGTCAATTGTGCCGCGCTGAATGAGAATTTATTGGAGAGTGAACTGTTTGGCCATGAAAAGGGCGCTTTCACCGGAGCGATACAGGGCCGCAAAGGTCGAATTGAGGAGGCAGCCGGCGGCACATTATTTCTCGATGAAATAGGAGACTTTTCGTCTGTTACCCAGGTCAAACTTCTCAGGGTTCTTCAGGAGCGACAGTTCGAACGGGTCGGAAGCAATCGAACATTGGACACCAATGCGAGAATTTTAGTTGCCACCAATCGCAATCTGGAAGAAGCTGTTGACAATGGGACTTTTCGCCAGGACCTTTATTATCGTATAAATGTTTTTCCTGTTTTTCTGCCGCCGTTGCGTGATCGTAAGGACGATATTCTGCTGTTGGCCGATTATTTCGTTGAGCTACACTCAAAAAAAACGAACAAGGATATCAGACGAATCAGTACGCCGGCGATTAATATGATGGTAGCATATCATTGGCCCGGCAATGTAAGAGAGTTGGAAAACTGTATTGAAAGGGCGATACTATTGAGTACTGATGGCGTCGTACACGGTTACCATTTACCTCCGACACTTCAGACCTCCGATGCGTCCGATACCATCGGGACGGGTTCGCTGCAGGAAAAGGTCAATTTGTTCGAGCGAGACATAATTGTGGACGCCCTGAAGCGTTCCAACGGCAACCTCGCGGCTGCGGCTCGTGACCTTGGTATTACAGCTCGTATAATAAGGTATAAGGTCAAATATCTGCAAATTGATCATAAACGATATTACAGAAAGAGAGGTTGATTTATGGCTGCAACGGCAAGTACCGGTCTTAAGGGGCTTGATGAAATACTCGGCAATCTGCAAAAAGGCGATAATGTCGTATGGCAGGTTGACAGCATAGAAGATTATCATCAATTTGTTACTCCTTATGTTGCCGAAGCTCTGGCTGACGGCAGGAAAGTTGTATATATGAGGTTTGCCAAACATAAACCTCTGATTGAGAACGAACCTGACGTTACGGTCCATCAGTTCGACGCGACCGGAGGTTTTGAATCGTTTTCAGCGCAGATTCATACTGTTATTTCACATCATGGACTTGGAGCGTATTACGTATTCGATTGCCTTTCCGACCTGCTTTCGGCCTGGGCTACGGATTTAATGATCGGCAATTTCTTTAAGGTTACCTGCCCTTATCTTTTCGAGTTGGACACTATCGCCTATTTTGCCATATTGCGAAACTCTCATTCATTCCAGACCGTAGCCAGGATTCGGGAGACAACCCAGCTTTTATTAGACCTGTGTAATTTTGAAAATAATTTCTACGTACACCCTTTGAAGGTCTGGAATCGTTATTCGCCAACTATGTTTCTGCCGCATGTTCAACAGGGAAAAACATTTTCGCCGATTATGAGCAGTATTGAAGCAACGAATTTGTTCTCGCATATGTCTGAGAGGAAGCTGAATGGTTCGACGAGATCGTTAGACTATTGGGATCGATTATTTATGAAGGCCGAGCATTTATTGGCGGAACCTTCCGATTCCGGAGAAGTTAAGGAAATTGTCAGAAAGCTTTGCGGAATAATGATCGGGCGTGAGAAAAGAATTTCAGATCTCGCTGAAAACAACTTTTCTCTTGAGGATTTGATTACCATTAAAAGCAGATTAATTGGAAGCGGTTTCATTGGCGGTAAAACGGCTGGTATGTTGCTGGCGCAAAAAATACTCTTGAAAGACAAATCTTTCGATTGGAACGAGCATTTCGAACCTCACGATTCGTTTTATGTGGGTTCGGACGTCTTTTACAGCTATATAATTGAAAATGGCTGGTGGAAGCAGCTTATGGAGCAGAAAACCAGAGAAGGTTTTTTCACGGCAGCCACTGAAATAAAAGAAAATCTACTGCGTGGAAAGCTCCCGAAGCAGATACAACAACGATTGCAGGAAATGGTGGAGTACTTTGGCCAATCGCCTATTATTGTTCGTTCCAGCAGTTTATTGGAGGACTCTTTTGGAAATGCCTTTGCCGGCAAATATGAAAGTATATTTCTTGTCAATCAGGGCGATCCGGAGCAGCGATATTCTCAACTCGAAGAGGCTGTTCGAAGAATTTACGCAAGCACAATGGACGAAAATGCGCTGACGTATCGTTTGCAGCGGGGCCTGGACCAGCGGGACGAACAAATGGCCCTGCTGATTCAGCGTGTATCCGGTTCGTACCGGAAGCATTACTTTTTTCCTGAACTTGCGGGCGTTGGAGTCTCTTATAATACCTTCGTTTGGAAACCGCATCTCGATCCGAAAGCCGGTATGTTGAGACTGGTTTTGGGGCTTGGCACCAGAGCGGTTGATCGCGTGGAGGACGATTATCCCCAGATAATTGCTTTAGATGACCCGCTACTCAGGCCTTACGCCGGAAAGGAGGATGCCGCAAGATTTTCACAACACAATGTCGATTTGCTCGATACCAGAGAGAACCGCCTTAAGACTGTTCCGTTGCAGAAACTGCTTGATGAAGAACTTGACTTGCGATTGGACCTGATAGCTGTACCAGACCGGGAAGCTGAAAGAAAAATGAAAGAACTGAATATAAAGGGACAGCAGGCTTGGGTGCTGACATTTGAAAAACTTTTATCGAAAACCGATTTTACTCAAACCATGCAGAAAATGCTGAAAATACTGGAAAACCATTATCAATATCCGGTTGACATAGAATTCACCACCAATTTCACAAAAGATGGCGGTCTTAAAATTAATCTGGTGCAATGCAGACCGTTGCAAACCAAGGGATTGAGAGCGAATGTGGATATTCCGAATGATATTAAGGAAGACAATATCCTTTTCGAATCTTGCGGATATACAATGGGCGGCAGTATTATGCAGCACATAAAAAAGATTATTTATGTTGAACCGGAGACTTATTCGCAGGCGACTCTTACTCGTAAATATAGTGTAGCGAGAATAGTAGGAAACTTAAATAGACAAATAACGAACAGAGATGCCTCGCCAACCATACTTCTTGGCCCTGGCAGATGGGGGACAACCACACCGAGTCTTGGTGTGCCTGTCAGTTTTTCCGAGATAAACAATATTGCGGTACTGGTGGAAATCGCTCATGAAGGCGGGAATTTAATGCCGGAACTTTCTTTCGGAACTCATTTCTTTCAGGACCTCGTTGAAACCGACATTTTTTATGTAGCTCTTTTTCCGCGAAAAGAAAATGTGAAATTTAACGCAGAATGGTTTTCGCAGACGCCTAATTTACTGACCGAATATTTACCCGAAAGCGACAAGTACACAGACATTATCAAAGTACACGAAATCGGCCACGGGCAGTTACAAATCATGTGTGACATAATATCTCAGAAAGTTGTTTGTTTTTTTACATAAATCAGAAATCTCGGCTGATCCGGTAAACAGAGAAAATAGTTTTAAGTCCCCCCGCCGGTAGCGAAGTCAGATTCCTTAAGAGCGGAAAAAAACACACACGGCGTATTGCAGTCAAATCACGCTTTTTCTATCGACCTTACAATTCCCAGCCTACGGATGGCTCCAACAATCCCAACCTATCGAACAACCCGCCTCACCATCGAAACAACCGATAACTACAGCAACAGAAGCTTCGGAGATACCATTCATATTTCAAAGAAGCTTTCGTCGGCGCAACCTCTCAAGTCTCTTTTCTGAAAAACCGATGACAACAAGGGCATTGTCTCTGTCGGGGATAACAATACATCAGGGTACGCGGTAAATGTGCACCATATCAGTGCCAATGGTAACTGTATGCGTTGGTATCAGTGGTGATAATACGTATCGATTTCGACGGTAATAGTACAACGGTGAGGGGAACTGTGTTATGAACAAAAAACTATGCGTCAAAAAATATATTCTTATCGGTGTTGTAGCCGGGACCGTTTGGTTTTCACCAGGCTGTAGTGATTCCGATAATCCGGCCCAGCAGAAGGAGTTGCTGATATATTGCGGGATAACGATGATAAAACCGATGTCGGAAATTGCGAGAATCATAGAAAAACAGGAAAACTGCAAAATAATCATCACCAAAGGAGGTTCCGGCAACCTTCTCAAATCGATCAGGGTGAACAAGGTAGGCGATTTATATCTGCCCGGATCGGACTCATATATCAAGACGTCCATAAAGGAAAAACTGGTCGTCGATACGGTTTTTGTCGGCTACAACAAAGCGGCAATAATGGTGCAAAAGGGCAATCCGAAAGGTATCACGGCAAAACTCGATAATCTTACCAGTAAAGACTACTACGTGGTAATCGGCAATCCGGACAGCGGAAGCATCGGCAGAGAGACAAAAAAGATTCTGGATAAGAAAGGTATCTTCGAAAAGGCGCAGGACAATGCTCGTGCCATAACGACGGATTCCAAAGACCTGGTCCTGGTGTTGAAACGCAAAGAAGCAGACATCGTAATTAACTGGTACGCGACCTCGACGTGGGATGAAAATGTCTCATATATGGATGTGCTGCCTATCGACGAGCAATACGCGGCAAAGAAAAAACTCGTTATAGGATTGCTGACAACTTCGAAGTATCCGGAAATCGCCGGTAAGTTTATGGAGTACGCAGGCTCGGACAAAGGACGAGCGATATTTAATAAATACGGTTTGTACGATGTGAAGTTATTAGTTATTAGTTATTAGTTGTTGATTGAACTATGGAAGAAGTGAAGATGAAAAATACGATCAGAAAACCGATCAAGCGAAAACTGGTGCTGCTTATAGTTATTTTCTTTGTGCTTTTCACAGTGGTTGTGGCAGCAGAGGGTATTCTGGACCGGATTGAGCGGTATTACGATGCCGTAATCAGGAACCAGTACTCCCATCGCAGGCTTGGAAGGGTTCTTATCAGGGAACTGATCTCGACAGAACTGGCGTTCAACAAAATGATCCTGATTGACGACCAAAGAGACCTCGACGTTCTTGAAAAGAGGCTGTGTTCCTCAATCGAAGTTATTGAATCGGTACTTGAAATTCTGCAAAACGGTGGAGAGTTCGAAGACGTAATGGCAGCCAATTTTAACGATGTGGATAAAGTTACAGAGAAATATTCCTATCACCGAGACAATGGCAGTGGTTATGTTATTGAGGTTATCGACCTGACGCCCAAAATCGAGGACATCAGGCAGATAGTTGATAAACTGATTGAAACCGTAAGCGTCAAACTGGCCGGATTGGAGGGAAACGCCGGGCAGGTCGCAGAGAAAAGAATTCACCTGTTGTCAAAGCAGGCTGATACGTTCCTGCTGCGCTCGCGTGAGAGCGCAGGCAAGCTGTTTTATGACGGCCATATTGCAATCAAGCGATTGGAAAGGGAAAAAGCGGAATCGCTCCACCTGTTTTCTCTGATCCGCTACGTCGTCATTGCCGTCATCGGAGCGGGAGTGATTATTATTTGTGTACTTACCATTTTCAGGGTAGGCAATATTATCAAAGAGCGCGACGCCTATACGCGCAATCTGTATCAGGCTAACAAGGATTTGATCGACAAACAGAATTTTTTCAACGCCATTCTGGACGCTACCCCGGCTGGTATCGTTGTTATCGACGCGGAGACACATAAAATCACGAGAGTAAATAAAAGTGCCGCAAAATTATTCGGCGGCACTGCTGAAAATATCATAGGATCAATCTGCCATAAGTTTATTTGTCCCGCAGAAGATGGGCAGTGTCCGATCACAGATAAAAAACAAAAGATAAACAATTCGAATCATATTCTCCTTACCGCCGACGGCGAGGAAGTGGATATTCTGAAAAGCGCGGTTTCGGTTACTCTCGATGGGCGTGCGTGCTTAGTGGAAAGTTTTGTGGACATCGGAGACATCAAAAAAGCCCAGGACAAACTACGTTCCAGTGAAGAGAAGTTCAGGACGCTGTACGATTCATCGAGCGAGGCGGTGATGCTGCTCGACAAGAATGACTTTCTCGATTGTAATAATGCCGCCCTGGAGATTTTCGACTGCGCCAGTCGTGAAGAATTCTATGGCAAACACCTGACAGATATGTTGCCGCCCGTTCAATCTTGCGGCACCGACTCGGTAATACTGGCTCATGAGCGGATAGAGACCGCTCTTGAAGAGGGCAGTAATCGTTTCGAATGGACGTTCAAACGCTTTAACGGCACAGAATTTCCCGCGGAAGTGCTACTCAAGAGCATGGACATAGGAGGGAAAAAAGTACTTCAAGCCGTAGTCCGTGACATCACCGAACAAAAACAGGCTGAAGAAAAATTAGAAAAGTACAGCCGGAATCTCGAACAAATGGTCGAAGAGAGAACCGGGGAATTAAAGACTGTTTTGGAGAATCTACAAAACACTCAGTCTCAGCTTTTGCAATCGGAGAAAATGGCGTCAATCGGTCAGTTGGCGGCAGGGGTGGCACACGAAATCAACAATCCGATCGGGTTTATCTCCAGCAACCTGAATTCATTAGGGGAATATATCGAAGATATTAAACGTATGTTGGCGGCTTACGAAGAATTATTGGAGTTATGCCAACAGGATCAATCGAACGTCGCTCCGCAAGCCGAGAAGGTACGAGGACTTCATGACGAGCTGGATATTAATTATGTACTCTCCGATCTCAATGATCTGATAAAAGAATCGGTTGACGGCACCGACCGTGTACGCAAAATCATATCAGACCTGCGCGACTTCTCGCATGTGGATAGTCCCGATGTGTCCGAAGAAAATATCAATGATCTGTTAGACAAGACCATAAGCGTGGCGTGGAACGAACTAAAGTACAAAACCGAAGTTGTCAAAGAATACGGCGATATTACAGCTATTCCGTGCTACGGCGGTAAGCTGGGCCAGGTATTTCTGAACCTGCTGGTCAACGCGGCTCAGGCCATCGAAGAACACGGACAGATTACGGTTCGGACCGGTGGGGAAGATAAACAAATATGGATTGAGATAGCCGATACCGGCAGCGGGATTCCGTCCGAAAACCTCAACAAAATATTTGATCCATTCTTCACAACCAAAGAGGTCGGCAAAGGAACAGGATTAGGACTGAACCTGGCCTATAACATCATCGAGGCCCACGGCGGATCGATCAATGTGAAGAGTACCGTCGGCGAAGGTACAACCTTCCGAATCGAACTGCCTGTGACCGGGCCTGCTCAAAGCAAGGAATCAGTGGTGAGTGGTGAGTGGTGAGTGGTGAGAAAGGGAGAAGACAGGAAAGGTTAGAAAAGTGTGAAAAGTGTGAAAGAAACATCGAATAAGAAGAAATTAGGAAATCAGAAGAAACCAATGGCGAATAATGGAAAGTTGCCATCGTCTGTCCTGTTGGACAGATGCTGCCACCCGGCTATGCGCTCTTTCGGCCCTTCGGGCCTAATAAAAAAAGAGTCCCCCGATCCCCGCCTCCGCGGGGACAAGCTTAACATCGGGGGCTGGTAGAGAGAAGAACCCACGACATAAAGTCGAGGGCTAACAAGCGTGTCCAGGCCCGGACTACAGAGAACAAGGAACAAAATAATGAATGTGTCGTCTGATACTATCGAACAGTTCGAATCCACTGGTTGCACAGCCGAAACTGTCGAGAACACATCTGTTTCATCCCGGAAACCGGATAATGATCGACGACGGATTCTATTAGTGGATGATGAAGAAAGCATACTCCGGAGTCTTCGGCGTCTGCTGCGGCGCGAAAATTACGAAGTAATTACCGCAGGAAGCGGCCCGGACGCACTAACAGCAATGGAGGAGTGTCCGGCAGAACTGATTGTTTCCGACCAGCGTATGCCCGGAATGACGGGAACGGAACTACTTGGGGAAGTCCGAAGCCGTTGGCCGGATACAATTCGTGTTATCCTGAGCGGTTATTCGGAGATCAATGCGATTATCGACGCTGTGAACGACGGCGAAATTTACAAGTACATTACCAAGCCGTGGAACGATGAGGAACTAAAACTGAATATCCGCCGGGCGTTGGAGCAATACGAACTCAAGGCCCAGAATCAACGTATGGCCAAAATGATAGAGCAGCAAAATACTCAATTGCGTCGATTAAATGAACAATTGGAGCAACGAGCCTCGGATGTCTCTGCCGGTATGACCTGTATTCAGGAATTACTCGAACATATCGATGCAGGGGTAATTGTCGTCGATTCGCAGGAACTTATCGTCAGTGCCAATAGAAGAGTGGGCGATATTATCGAGTTAAAGCAACCTGAATTTGTCGGAATGACGGCTTCCACCGCTTTGCCGGAGAAGCTATACAAGACTCTCTATAGTACGGAAACCTCCGAAGATGTGGCTGTCAGCGGCCGTCTCGAACTTGTCGAACGCAGGCTGCAATGGCGATGCAGAGAGCTTGTCGAGAAAAAACAGGGCAAGGGCAGGATTATTACGATTTGGGAGGAAGTGCAATGACAGTTGAAGCCAAAACGGAGTTTATCGACCAGGCCAAAGCCCTTCCTCCACTACCTGCGGTGGTGTCTCGTCTTATGGAGGTAATGTCATCACCGACCGTATCTATAGAACAGGTCGCCGAGGTGCTCAGCGAAGACCAGGCGATTGCCGCCAAGGTTCTTCGTGTAGTCAATTCTTCTTTTTATGGTATGAGAAAACAGATCACACAGCTAAGCAGAGCTGTTGTGAGACTGGGTATGACTACCGTTCGAAATATCGTACTTGGTGTTTGTGCCCGCAACACGATATTATCCGCAGCTTCAGAGACGCCGGAGTTTAAGACACTATGGAGTCATTCGATAGCCGTTGCTTCGGCATGTGATCTGATCGCTCAGCGTGTCGGCTATAAGCCCGTCGAGGAAGCCTTCATTGCGGGCTTGCTCCACGACATTGGTCAGATGGCTATGGTGGTCTTTCAGCCGGAATCATTCAGGGCCAGCCTGCGTACCAATGATCAGCAGGTTCGCTTTCTAACCCGTGAGCGGGAACTCATGGGGATCGATCATACCGAGGCCGGTTTTCGTATCCTTACGCAATGGGGATTGCCGGAGTTGTTTTGCCTCGTCGCGAAAAAACACCACGCCTGCGAGATTGACACTCCGGATTCAGTTGCCAAATTGCAGGCTATTGTGATCTTGGGCGACACCATTGCACAGATTATGGGGATGGGATTCGATTTTTCCGGGGATCAGTCCAAACGCGCAAAAGTGGCTATGGAATATTTGCACCTGACTGACGGTTATCAGGTTTGTATTTTGGAACAGTTAGAGCGGCGAGTCGAGGAAATGACAGAACAATATTCGACCTCAAGTGGGCCGGGGAGCAATTGAGACTATGAGTTATTCAATTTTGATTGTTGACGATGAACAAAACGTTCTGCAAGCCATCAAGCGATGCCTGCGTCGAGAAGACTACGACATTTACCTGGCCAACGGTGGTGAAGATGCGTTGCGAATAATGTCGGAAAAGGAAATCGCTCTGATTATCTGCGACCAGCGGATGCCCGGAATGAGCGGGGCTGAAGTACTGGCCGAATCTGTTACACTTCGACCGGACGCGTACCGGATTACACTGACCGGTTATACCGATCTCGACGCGGCTCAGAAGTCGATCAACGAAGAACAGGTACAGCAACGGACTGAGGAACTTCTCGGTCAAAATGAAAAGTTGATTAAGTTGCGGGGGACTCTTGAAAATTCGTTACGTGATACCGTCGGCGTATTGGCCGGCACACTCGAAATGGCCAGTCCCGCTATGGGCATCCATAGTAAGCGGGTAGGTGAATTTGCCAGAGAGTTAGGGTCTTTACTTGAGGTTGATGAACAGATACTGCGGGATGTCGAGTTTGCCGCTTATCTGCACGATATCGGCAAAATCATCGGCCTTCAGGCAAAGCAGAGAGGGTATGCGCGATCTTCTTCATCATTTCGTCGGCTTCCCTTTGCCGAAGCAGGCTATACTCTCCTTGCGCGGGTGCATGACTTTGAGACTATAGCCGAGGGGATTCGACATCAGAATGAAAAATACGACGGCAGCGGTTCTCCATGCGTAAGGTGCACGGAAAATGTTCCTGCCCAGAAAGTGGAGGCGGTCTGATGACGGCAAAAATCTTATTTGTCGATGATGAAGATAATATTCTCAAGGCGTTAAAACGGTCGTTAAAGGGAGAAGATTGCGAAATCTTCACCGCAAACAACGGGCCGGACGCACTGGAGATTCTCGCGAAGCATGAGATAGCCGTCATCGTCTGCGATCACCATATGCCGCACATGGGCGGGGTGAAGATATTGGTGGAATCAATCAAACTATGTCCTAATGCGATTCGTATAGTCCTTACCGGTTCCAAAGATCTGAAAATCGCGCAGGCCGCGATCAATGAAGGCCAGATAAGTCGGTTTTTCCTGAAACCATGGGACGACGATCACCTTCGCGCTATAATTCAGCAGGCAGTACGGAATTACGAAATGGAACAAGAGGTCCGTCGTTTGCATGAATTGACGTGCCGACAGAAAGAGGAACTGGAAAAGTGGAATGGGGTACTCGAAACTAAAGTTCGAGAACGCACCGATGCGTTGTACGCTGCCTATGAAGATACACTGGGCGCACTGATTGCCGCCCTGGACAGTCGCGAGTATACCACAGCAGGCCATTCACGACGAGTCGCCACTTACTGCCTCTTTCTGGCCCTTGAAGTCGACGTCGAACACGATCAGCTCGAAAATATTTACCGTGGCGCGTTACTGCACGATATTGGTAAAATCGGTGTACCTGATGCGGTCCTCTTGAAACCAGGTCCACTCGAACCGGAAGAAAGACGGATTATCGAACAACATGTAGTCATCGGAGCCAGGTTTTTGAAGAAGGTCGGTTATTTGAAAGCAGCGACAGCGATCCCACGATGGCACCATGAACGATATGACGGAACCGGTTATTGTGAAGGACTAATGGCTGAGGAAATCCCACTTCCGGCAAGGATTTTCGCAATTGTTGACGTCTATGATGCGCTACGCAGTAATCGCCCCTACAAAAGTGCCTTGCCTCATGAACAGGCATTTGAGATCATTGTTAGAGATGCAGGTAAGCATTTTGATCCGGCCATCACCGTATTATTCCATAAGATACCGCAGACAATATGGCAGGAATTGGCCGATGCGGCTGTAAGCCATGAACATTTCAGCGAAGTTCTGATCTCGTGCGGAAAGATAAAGAGCGGCAGTCTCGTATCAAAATCACGCGTTATAGTATAATGGCACTTCTCGCTCCTGGTGACATTGTCACAACCATTATTCTCTACATCCCTCCGTAGCAGCACTACCTTACCACAATTTTAGTTGAAAACATTATTACACTATAGTATAAAACATGACACATCATCAGACATAACTGATACGCTGAACAGGTGAGCAAATGTACAATATGGAATCAGGAGAACGATCAATGAATCGACGACAGTTTCTAAAAAATACATTCGCAGTAACGCTAACATACAGTCTGTCCGGTTGTGGGGGGGCAGGCAAAGGTCTGTTCAAGAAAGGGGAAAATAAGCGGCAGCGGCCTAATATTCTGTTTTGCATAGCCGACGACGCATCGTATCCGCACATGGGGGCTTACGGGTGCTCCTGGGTGAAAACGCCGGGGTTCGATCGGATAGCACGAGATGGGATATTGTTTAATCGATGCTATACGCCCAATGCCAAGTGTTCGCCGTCACGGTCCTGTATTATAACCGGGCGAAATTCGTGGCAACTCGAAGAAGCAGCCAACCATATCCCCTATTTTCCAGCTAAATTCAAGACCTACGCCGAGGTTTTGACGGAAAATG
>DAOVXR010000291.1 GCA_030636065.1 Sedimentisphaerales bacterium
ACGGAGCCGTGGCCGTTTTCGACGCCAGCGAAGGCGTCCAGGCCCAGTCGGAGACGGTGTGGAGGCAAGCCCAAAAATATAATATACCGTGCGTTTGTTTTGTGAACAAAATGGATAAAATCGGTGCCGATTTTGAAATGACGATTGACAGTCTTCGGGATAAGTTGTTGGCCAATCCGGTTCCCGTACAACTTCCGGTCGGGGCCCAGGATGAATTTGTCGGCTTTATCGATCTTTTCGATATGAAGATGCTCGTTTTTGAGGAGGATAAGGTAGGGGCCAGCTTCGTCGAAAAGGAAATCCCCGATTCATATCAGGACCACGCCGAAGAAGCCCGCCATTATATGATTGAAATGGCCGCTGAATATAATGATTGCCTAATGGAAAGTTATCTTCACGACGGACAGATTGACAGGGAAATGATTGTGGCCGGGCTGCGGAAGGGCACCCTGGCAGGTAAGTTGAATCCGACGCTGTGCGGTACGGCTCTGAAAAATATCGGCGCCCGCAAACTGCTCGACGGCATAACGGATTTTCTGCCCAGCCCACTGGATCGCGGTACAATCCAGGGACATATACCCGACAAGCCTGAAAAAATTGTCGAATGCTCATGCGACCCAGAAGGTCCGTTTGTCGGACTGGCATTCAAGATTACCTCCGACCAACATGGTGACCTGACATTTGTCCGAATTTATTCCGGCAGTATTAATGCCGGCTCCAGAATTTTAAATAGCACAAGGGATCGTAAAGAAAACGTCACAAAAATTTTCCGAATGCATGCCGGCGTACGCAAAAATGTGGAAGCAACTCAGGCCGGCGACATCGTAGCGTTTGTCGGACTGAAACAAACTCTTACCGGCGATACTTTATGTCTGCCTAAAAAACCAATCGTACTGGAGACAATCGAGTTTCCCGAACCGGTAATGAGCCTTTCAATCGAACCGCGAACGGCAGGCGACCGGGCCCGTTTGGCCGAGGCCCTGGACGTCCTGAAGCGCGAAGACCCCACATTCAAGTGCAATTACGATGAGGAAACCGGCCAAACTATTATCAGCGGAATGGGCGAACTGCACCTGGAAATTCTGGAGCATAAATTATCGCGAGATATGAAGGTGGACATTCTGACTGGTCGGCCTCGTGTGGCATACAAAGAAACCGTTACTCAAACAGCACAGGGTGAAGGGAAATTCGTTAAGCAGACCGGTGGTCGAGGGCAGTATGGCCATGTGGTTATCGAGATCGAACCGCATCATCCCGAACCCGGCGAAGAACATATCGTAGTCGAAAACAGGATTGTGGGAGGGGTGATTCCCAAAGAATATATATCATCGGTCATGCGTGGAGTAAAAGAGGCTGCGTCCACGGGTGTTCTGGCAGGCTTTCCGGTAATCGACCTGAAAATCGGTATTATCGACGGTTCATATCACGCGGTTGATTCGTCCGATCTGGCATTTCAACAGGCAGGTAGTATAGCTTTTGCCGACGTGGTAAAAAAGGCGCATCCGGTTCTACTGGAACCGATTATGAAGCTTCAGGTAATTACGCCGGAGAATTTTTTCGGATCGGTACAAGGTGATTTGATCCGGAAGCGAGCGGTAATTAACAGCACCGAGATGCGCGGGCCAATTCGAGTTATTAACGCAAACGTTCCACTGACAGAGATGTTCGGGTATGCCTCGCAACTCAGGGGCAGTACGCAGGGCCGGGCAAGCTATAGTATGGAACCGCAACGCTATAGTCAAATGCCGGAGCAGTTGGCACAAAAAATTATCGAAAACACTTATTGATTTGTTCGGCGGGAATGACGCAGCAGGGCAAGTCCGGCCATTGCGAATAACGTAATGGAATAAGGCTCCGGTATCGACTTTACACCGGACAGTTCCACGACAAGGTCTCCGTAATCACCATCAAACCGACCCCAGGCATTGTCGGCTCTTAGATCCTCCCACGCAATGACGTAGTTGCCGATTGTGTTGTTGGAATAACCATCATTGCCGGTAACCTGGAAAGTTATCATGTGGTCGATCCCGTCGCCGGCAGCACCTTTAGGCATTACTACGTTATCACTCGGTGCCGAACTCCATATATGGTTAGGATGATCGAGAATCTTCAGGCCAAACCGAAATACCGGACCAGCTTTTTTCGATGTAAAAAAGGCCTCTTTTTTTATCCGGTTCTGCGGAGCCCGTCCCTCATCATCGAATACACCATAATATGACTGCCCGGTATTGAATAAAGGCTTGAACCTGTCGCCTTCCGATCCGTAAAGAAATCCGAACATATGAGTAAAATCGGCAAATTTAGCACGTGCAAGCACGGTAGCCGTAACCGCTTCATCGGCGAAAGCCCAATATTGATCGACAATAGACGAATCGTAATCATCAACGCGGGTTAAATTGTCCAGTCCGTAAAGAGTGTCCAGAGTCTCGAATAAAACTGTTCCCGTTACTGAATCAGGACCCAGCGGTTCAGTCAGTGCCGCGTTTGTCGGGACCGATATTGTAACCAATAAGCCGGCAATTATGCTGATAATACCAATTGTGTTTTTCATATCTCTTTTCTCTCCCTACAGGTGTTCAAGTGCTGCCTTTGCCCTAAAGATAAAATACATATCGGCTACAGGCAAACCGCAAGGCAGAGAATAATGAATATACAAATCAGAATTATAAATAAACTGGGCAATTTATTCGCTTTATACCCATCGGGTCAGGTTATCGGGCTATACAGGACAGTTTTTTCGCTTGCAGCCTGAATCACTCTATTATAAAATCGCGGCATTACAGGTAAATATTATCTGCACTATTACGTGCAAATTTGGAGGTTCGCTATATGGAATTCAGTTTGAGCAGCTTTGATGTTACCGTTTTTATCGTTTTTATCGTTGCGGTAGTCGGCCTCGGCATTTTTAAGAGCCGTAAGGAAAAAAGCAGTGAGGACTATTTTCTGGCAGGCAGGGGGCTGAGCTGGTGGCTGATCGGTTTTTCACTGATCGCAGCGAATATCTCGACTGAGCAGTTTATCGGCATGTCCGGCAGTGCGGCCAAGTGGCTTGGGTTGGCAATAGCGAGCTATGAATGG
>DAOVXR010000224.1 GCA_030636065.1 Sedimentisphaerales bacterium
ATTTGTCATTGAAAAATATGTGCGAGCTATTGCCCGGTTAGGCGTCTTACCCGCACCGCTGAACTTGCCGGAACCTGTCCGGGTACCCGATCCCTTTATGGAAATCATCGCTTCCGAACCCACCATGGCCGAGCCGCCGTTATCGCATTCCAACACTTCGGCACAAATGGCATTATAACTCGGCAGGGAGTAACGGTATGGCAGGAGATTCAGGCAAACTTTACGAAACTGACGAGTATGTCGATATTTTCCCAACTCTTTTCGAGGAAGACAGTGAATGGAAGCTGAGTAAGATTGTTCCGCTGACGGACGAATGGATCGCGCAGGTTGGCGAAAACATAAAAACCATCAATCTTCTCGACGTCGGAGGCGGAGCGGGCCTGATTCTGCGGGACGTGTCATCATATATCGAGAGAAAATATAATAGAAAAACTAATAAATACGCGCTGGACCTGAGCAGGGCGGCACTTGATATGCAGCAAAAGAGGAATCCCGACCTGAAAAGGGTATTAAATGAAAACATTGCCGACACATCACTGAAAAATAAGGAAATTGATCTGACACTTTTAATTGATGTTCTGGAACATTTGGATGAGCCGAATAAGGCGCTCAAAGAAATAAAAAGGATTTCCAGGTTTGTGATACTTAAGGTGCCGTTGGAGGATAATCTTGTTACCAATTTTAGTAACCTGACGAACTCAGGACAGACACGGCGAAAATTGGCTGAAAAACTGGGACATGTAAATTTGTATAATCATCGGACACTCAGGAAACAAATCCGGGAACAACTCGGCAAAATTCTGCATTTTTCATTTACCAACGCTTTCGAGTTGTATCTTAGCTCCGAAACTCGCAGAAAAAACATGAAATTGGCTCATAGGCCGGTTAATTTTGTTTGTGCGCACTTATTTAAGGTGTCGGAGATACTGGCATCGCGTATTTTCAACGATTTCGCTGTGTTATTGGTCGAATGCTGAAAACAGCAGATTTGTAACCGACTTTCCCCCCCTTTCTTCATGCGTCGGCCGTTCTGCGTTTGGGTGCCACCTTTCTGTATTTCAGAGAGGTGCTCTTGCACGATTTTCTAAATTGCCGCAGGTGGCTAAAGTGTTACGAAAACAGTGGATTTTAACCGATTTTCCCCTTTTCTTCCGCCCATATCCCTAAAGTACATCATTTTAATAGCCGATATATGTTATAGGACATAGTGCGCTGGCCGTTCTGCGCGGACAGCGTGGCAGGCCCAAAAACAGGGCGGAATAATTTGAGATATAACTCTATGTATGACAGATAGTTATCTAAAGCCTTGTAGGGCGGGCCGTGTCCGCCATTTGAGTCTTTTGTAGGATGGGCTTTAGCCCATGCTGCCTAACTCACAGGAACGTAGCTTATGGGTACGATAAGTAGTGGTGTTGGTCTTATATCCGGTATGGATATCGAGGCTATAGTCAACTCGTTAATGGAGATAGAGCGGCGGCCACGGCAGCAGCTTGTGGATCGCATAGACGTGCTCACAGCCCAGCGGACTGCTATGATGAGTATTCAGGCCAGGGTCATGGCCATGCAGCTCTCTGCCGCCAGTTTCAATGAAGAATCGGTTTTTCAGCAGAAAACGGTTACTACCAGTAACGAAAATATTATCACGGCTTCCGGCGATGAATTTGCTGCCGAGGGAGTTTATCGATTTACCGTCAAGCAAATGGCCTCGAACCATCATTTTGTCAGCCGGGCTTACAGCAGTCTCAACAGCAGCATAGGCAGTGGCACACTCAGTTTTGAGATCGGCCAGGGCCAGATTGCCAAATCCACTGATTTGAGTTTTATTAACGGGCAGAGCGGATTTCAGCGTGGCAAGATCAATATCACCGATCGTGCCGGAAATGACGCCGAGATTGACCTTACCACAGCCTTGACTGTTCAGGACATACTTGACGAGATTAACGCGAACACTGACATTGATGTTACCGCTTCGGTATCTGGCGACGGCATTGTCATTACGGACAATACCGGCGGCGCCGGCAATCTTATCGTTTCAGACATTGGCTCCGGCCGTACCGCTTTGGACCTCGGAATCCGTGCCAATCTCGCCGGCAGTGTTATTACCGGCTCGGACATCCTTTCAATGTCAACCGATACCAGTCTGAGCGACCTTAATGACGGCAATGGTATCCGCGGTTTCGATACTCCGCTGGACGACATTATTTTCAATTTATCCGATGGCACGGCTCTGAGTATTGATCTGAAAGACAGCCTGCATGAAACCGTCGGCGACGATTCGCAGAGTACCACCATAAAGTCATTGAACAGTGGCGGCAGCGTCCGATCAGGCACCTTCCGCATTACCGACAGGAACAGCAGGTTTGTTAACATTGATTTGGACGACTTTTATACCACCCACGGCTCTGACGCCACTCTCGGTGAGTTGAAGACATATATCGAAAATGCCGCCCAGACCAATAATATGGACATTTCCGTTGCTTTTGGCGGCCTGGACCATCTTAAGATCACCGACAACAGCACGAGCTTTGATGAAGAGCGCAGCAGCGACTTTATTATCGAGGACCTGGACGGTGGCTCTGCCGCCGGCGATCTCGGCATCGTCGGTGATACTACCGGCAGCAGTATCAGTGGCGATAAGGTATGGTTTATGGAGACTATTGGCGATGTTGTCAACGCCGTTAATAATCATTGGGCAAACAACGGCAATTTGGTACTTGCCATAGACTCCGCCACGGACAGTCTGACCGTTACCGACAACAGCGGCGGCGCAGGCAATCTCACTATTCAGGCCGCCAACGGCAGTATGGCCGCTGACGACCTTGGCCTGTTGACCCCGGCGGGATTTACCGGAACCCAGCATAATGGCCGTCGTCTTATTGCCGGCTTGAATACCGTTATGCTCCGCAGCCTTAACGGCGGTAGCGGCGGCGATCCGACCGATCCCGGCTACGGCTCGAACCGTATTACCGAAGGCGGCGTTATCAGCTTTACTGATCGCGACGGCAATATTGCCCAGATCAACCTGACCAATGCTTTTACTGTTCAGGACGTTCTAAACGCTATTAATGACAGTGGCCTCAACAGCACTAATATCAGGGCAGGCGTGAACAATGTCGGACACGGAATAATTCTTGAGGATACCTCCACCGGTAGTGGCAACATGGTGGTTTCCGATGTTGCTTCCGGTACTTTGGCGCAGAAACTTGGTATTGTTGTGGACGATGCCGTTACTTCCATCGACAGCGACAATTTACAATTGCAATATATCTCTGACGCGGCACAGCTCGACGACCTTCGTCAGGGCAGCGGCATCCGCCGTGGTGAATTTGATATTACCGACGGTCTTGGAAATTCCGCTACTGTCGATTTGTTCAGAGACGACATCGATTCCCTTGCCGACGTTATCGACGAAATCAACACCGCTGGTACCGGCATTCGTGCCCGTATAAATGATACTGGTGACGGCCTGTTGCTTTACGATACCAGCGCAGGTACCGGCGTCGGCGCTTTTACCGTCGAGGAGAATGGCGGTAACACCGCTCACGATCTTGGTATTCTTGGCACCGCTCTCGAAGCCGCCGACGGCAGTTATTACCTTGACGGCTCTTACGAATTCAAGCTCGACATCGGCGCCGCCGACAGTATCGAGGACATTATATCCGATATTAACGACGCTGATATAGGTATTCGGGCCTCTCTTATTAACGACGGTTCCGGCTATCGTATCAGTTTCAACAGCGAAGTCAGCGGCGACGGCGGCATGGTATATCTTGATGCCGGCTCGACGAATATGACTACTGACACGCTTTCTTATGGCCGCGACGCCATCCTTTTTCTCGGCGATGGAACCGATGAACATCCGCTGTTGATTAGAAGTAGTTCCAACACTATTAAAAACGCTATTAATGGCACGACGATCGAATTGCACAGTGCC
>DAOVXR010000035.1 GCA_030636065.1 Sedimentisphaerales bacterium
GACAGTGCTCTTGCGCCAGCCGACGATGCCGTGATTGAGCTTTCGACTGCGGGCCTTACCGAACTCCTCGCGGTGCGACTCGGCGAAGGCCTCTATGCTTGTCTGGTAAAGCAATATCTTTTCCTGCCGGGCGGCGGTTTTAGTCTTCAGGTGCGCCTTGATCCGGGCGACCTGCTCGGTGGCCTCATCCTCCAGTAGCCGAATCTGGCCCTGGAGGTTGCCCATCCTGCGGACAATATAGTCCGCTCCTCGCCAGTCAGCTATGGGGAGTAAGAGTGAATCCGACCTAACCCGTTTTTTGCTTTTTGCCATCCGTGGCCTCCATATCCTGTTGAACTTCCGTGAGGTTTTTGTAACTTCTGCCCGTTTCGCGGGAGAGAATATTCTTGAGTGCCTCGATCAGGCCGTGGGCCTCGTTGGCTCGAAGCTGCTGTACGTGTTCGATTCGCCCAGCGGTCTGACGTTCGACCATGCCGGACATTTGCTTAGTGTTCCAGCCGAGGTCGCCTGCGAGATAGGCAATCGCGGACTGCTGAGCGAAGGATGCCAGGTTGCCCTGTTTTTTGCTGCGATTGCGATAGTAGGCGGGCCGCTGGCCGGGGTATTGCCAGCCGAGCGATTCGCAGATCGCAAGCAGATCATCAAGCTGATAGTTATTGAGCTGCTTACAGCTTGTGACCGGCCCGCCGTCGGGGGCCTTATAATTGCCGAGCAGGATACGGTAACGCTGGTCACCGGTTTTATCGCGAAGGCCGGCAGCGCGGACGGCGGTCTGGACGAGTTTTATCTGCTTGTAATTGAGTTTTGATTTTTGTTTATTAAGCATGTAAAAGCCCTTTAACGAGTGCTTTACCGGGGTAACATTCGTCTTTGTTGAGCCGACGGGCGATCCGGCCGATGTGGGCGCCTGTCAGTCGGCGGAAGTCCGGCTTGGTGGAAAACAAATACTGGCAGGTTGTGAACAACGGCCGTTGTGGATAGAGTACGCGCAAAGTCATCCTGACCCAGGCCGGGACGAGCATGGTGAACTGCGGGCCGCTCCTGACTATACGCCGGGGCATGGCAAAGACTATCCAGGGCGAGCCGCTTTGTGTATAAAAATCGGAATAATACAGACGAGCTACCTGGTGAGGCTTGAGCTTTGCCTCGGCGATGAGCCAGTAGATCACCATGTTGCGGAGCTGACGCCATGCGGTGACTGATAAATTGTTGTCGGTTGTATTATTCATTGTTTTTGGTTTAAGGGTTAAAGTGGAAGGTAGAAGGTACTTTTCCACCCTTTCACCTTTCTACTTTTTACCTTTTACATTTTACATTCTTTTTCTCTTTATCCTGTTGCCGCCACAGCGGTTTCTATGTCGGCAGTTTCTTTGCGGTATGTGTCCAGAGGCAGGCGGACACGGACAGGCAGGTCAAGCTCGACGATGGCATCTATGATCAACTTCGCTGTGATCTGCTTTGTACGCCTGACGATGCCCGAAGAGTGCAGGGCCGATATAATATGACTACAGGTACGCAGGCGGCCCGACCGTGGAGTTCTGCATATCTTTCGCAGGGCATCAGCAGCGCCGCCTACCAATTTAACACCGGCGTATTCGTAGAGTTTGCGGATGTCATCCAATGTGTATAGATCGCCGCCGCCGGTGGCGGTATGTACCTCATCGAGATTCAATATAGCCATCAGCCGGGAGGTGAACTGATCTAACGATTCGTGGCCGCGCCGGGTGGTCGGCTGGTTGATGGTGTTCAGGAGGCCGTGGTTGCCGGCGAGGATCAGGGGACAGCGGCTCTTGACGACTATCACCTGGCGGAGCTTATTAAGCATCCCGACGCTAAGGCCGCTGCACTCATCAAGCATAATAATAATATGACGATGTCGCAGGTTGTCGATCAGGCGCCTCGTTATCGAGTCGAGCGTACCGTAACCTTCGAGGCCCACCTGGGCGGCGATCTCGCCGAAGACGGTACGCATAGACATCGCATCGTCGAGTTCGACATAGACTGTGTTTTTGTTCGATTTGGCATACGCCCGCATACAGTGGCTCTTACCGTGGCCGCCATCGCCGATGATGATCCCGATCTTGCCCTCATCATCGGAAAACGATTCGGTGTTACTGATCAGCGAACCGATTCGGCGTGCTACCGTTGTGTCCACGAACGCGGGCTTGCCGCTGCTGCGGCGCTCTTTGCGGGTAATGGAATCGATGTAATGCTTGACCTTGTTGGCCAGCGTAACGGTATCACCCTTGTATTTGTGGTTCAGGAACTGGCTGATGACCGAACTGCTCACGCCGAGCGCTTTGGCGATGTGAGTATTGGAAAACTCACGCTCGGCCATTACCTGGCGGAGCCGGTTAGCAAGTTTGTTGGTAGCTTTTTCTGTCATAGGAATCCTTTCCTCGATCCGTTGAGCCTCATGCTCAAGCGATTTTTGCAGATCAGAATTATTCATTACCGAACAGCCGCTCTCGCGGCCGGCTCCTGTGTTGGTTGATACTTTCAAGATCAAAGTCGAGTTTTTTTCGCTCTTGTGTGCCGATTGCCTGTTGTAAAATTTCTTGGTTTTTGCGGCGTCGGTGTTCAGCCACCTGATCGTCCAGGGGTGTTTTGACCGGTCGGATGGAGACGGACCGGGTAGGCTCCGCTGGTGGCAGTACATCGGCCTGCATGGCCTTCATGGCAAGGGTGGTAATATCCGACTGGGCGATCAGGGAAGCATCACTATAGCCCTCTACGATCTTTTTGGCACGGCGGGCCATCCGCATGCCTTCCCTTACATCATCCTCGTTGACATCGACGGTATGGCCATAGGCGACCAGCCGGGCCTGCCAGGCCCTGGTGATCAGCTTCATGGTTTTGGCATCATAGACCCAGACCTTACTAACATCATCGGGATCATAGGCCACACGGACTTTGTGGCCCTGACGAATCAGTAATTCCTGATCGTATTGACCGTACCAGATACCCTTAAATTTAACGCCGTTTTTGCCCACGATTAATTCACCGCTCCAGACCCGCATCAACAGTTCCAGAACGCCTTCGGCGACCGCACGCCGGGACTCACGCGTATTCATTACATCATCGGGCGAACGGCCGTCCATGCCATCGCCGGTATGGGCGGAGCGGTTATAGGTGCTTGTGAAATATGTACCGGCCTTGCCGGCAAAGGATTCGAGAGTTTCGGCGCGGGCGATTACCGCCTCATCTTCGAGCATCTTCTGGAGTTCCGCCGGGCGGCGGGGAATGTCCTTGCCGCAATAAGTCTCGATGGCCTTGATGAACTGGCGGTCGAATGTATCGAAGAATCGCTCGATTGGTTTGGCCTTGGCGTTATAGGGTATCGCGAAAGATACGGATATATCGAGCATGGCATATATGCCGGCTACAATCGGCTCATCGATATAGCCGGCCTTCAGTACCCGCCGTCGCGTAAGGGCGTGGCGTTGGGCCTTGGTGGTGCCGGTGAACATCTGCGAATCGTAATCCTTGCCGTTGTCGATCTTGACAGCATCGGGCGGGCCAAAGACCTCGACGGCCCGCTTCATGGACTGCATGATTGTTGTCTGGTTGGGGCAGGCACTTATGTACCAGCCGAGCATTGTGCGGCTGCGCATGTCCTGCCAGGCGGTCAGCCAGGGCCGTACCCAGCGATTGCGGTATCTGACCCAACAGTTACACTGATGATGATCGCCGACCCAGATTTCGCCCGGCTTGATAGTTTTTATGTCTTTGAGTATGTACGGGGCACATAGTGCCTCATACTTCGTGAGACCCTCACGATGGAGTACCCGCGCGCCGAGCGGTATCCGGTTGACGAGCCGGTGCATACTGTGCAGGGGCGGGATATGCCAGCCGCGAGATTCGCTGCTGTTGAGTTCGCGGGTCATCTGCCAGCAGAGCTTGACGGACATCTGGCGGGGGTCGAGATAGAGGCTCCTGAAGAACTCGAACGCGTCCGGTGTGATCTGCGCGGAGGAAGTCGCGCAGCCGCCACGCGAATCGACCAGGCCGACAAGGCCATGCTTGCGATACGCTGTTCGCCAGCGGAGCAGGCTGCTCACGGGTATGTCCCGCGCGGCGGCGAACGATTCATAGGCGTATGTCCGCAGGCCGCCATCCATTACTGTGCGGGCGAGGTGCTTAGAGAGTTCTTTCAACAGGCCCGATCTTCGGATCGCCTCCTGCTGTTTGACCGGCGAGATGCCCCAGAGTTCATCGGGGACTGCGGGGTCGGTAGTTACGGATTCACCCATCCGGACATCGGCGGTTGATGGTATCTGCCAGTAGCCGTTCTTTTTGACAGCGCCGGGGAGTTTGCCCGCTCGACACAATCGAGAGATGTATTGCTTCGAGGTGCCGAGGCGGTTGGCGGTAGTCTTGATGTCGAGGTAGTTGCTCATTATTTACCGGATAGATTTATGGTCTTTATGAGGCCTTCAATAGTTTTTTTGAGCGTATATAATATGCCGTTGATGCTTTTCAGGGTATCGGCCGTTTTGATCATCATTGCTTTATCGTAATCGCCGCCGGGGCCGGTAACAACCGCCGGGACCTCCGGCAGCGGGTTAAGCTCGTGCCATTCGCAAGAGACGTTACTGCCGGGGTTCTCTGTTACGGTCAGCCAGTAGCGGTATTGGCTAATCAGCCACTTGTTATTCGATCTGAACTGGATCACCTCGATGCCCCGATGACAGTTGGTGCACCACCCAAAGTAGGCGCGGATCGTCCGACCGTGACGGTCGGTGCGGCCAGGCATGACCGAGGCGCAACCTATGCGGTCGGCACAGTTAGGACAGACGATAGCGGGATCGATCTTGGATTTTCCTTCCTGTTGTTTTTGTGTCGATTCTTGATTGGTCACGATTTGCTCCTTTTGCAGGACCGCTTATATTCGCGGTTGATTGCCTGATGGGTCTGATACAGGGATTCGATGAGCTTCGGGAACGCCCGGTTGTATTTCTCGACGGTTATCCGATCCTTACGGTTGATGGCGCCGTCGGAAATAATATCGAGGACGTATTCTTCGCAGAGAAGTTGCTTCTTCCGTTCGCTGTACAGGTGCAGGATGGTAGGTCTGTCGAGCCGGATCGGATTATCGGGCAGAGGAACGACGACGCAGTTGGTCGAGCCTGTGATGAGCTTGAGAATCCGAATGTCGCCGGTCTGTTCGTAGAGGACGCGCCAGACGACTGACGGGATCGTACTCTCGCCGGAACAGTAGCGATAGACCGTCGGGGCCGCACGGCCGATTGACAGGGCAAGCTGCCGGACGGTTATATTATGTTCTTCGAGGATGTCAGTTAAAAGCAAATAATCATCAGACATTTCATAATCCATTCTGTCGCGTCCGTGCTTCATGTTTCGCATCCAATGCGTTAAGAGTTTTTATCCGCAGATTTCACAGATTAACGCTGATTCAGGTGTTTTATTACACCAACCAAATCAAGCAGTGATGTTAATTCGTCCCGTAAAGATTGAATGCGACAATCAAGCTCATGCAAGCAGCACTCATATTTAACCGTATTGTGATGCCCTGCAATCTGGCAGCCTATACTCAGCCTACAGCGAACAACACGTCGGGCCTCATCGGCTGTAAGGGCCAGACAGGTCTGATTCCGTGAATCAGGCAATCGTCTTTTTGCGGGTTTTATACCCATCCCCAGGACTATCTTGCGAGTGGTAGATGGATGGACCTTTAGTACATGAGACAATTCCTTAACCGAAATAAATAGCTTGCCCATAAATAAAGGTGTTTTTTGCTTTGACATAAACAACATCTTTCTTTTTAAATCGTGACGGCGGGCGATTTGGGGAAATCTATTAAAACCCTGTTCCGCCCGCCGCCGGTCCTACCGGATGAATCCACGGCAGTATGCCAGCCAGGCATAATTATTAGCGGGGGCGGGATTCGAACCCGCAATCACCGGTTATGAGCCTGTCGCGTTAGGCCTCTACGCAACCCCGCGATATAAGCCGACTTTCGCACTTCAGGCCCGGTGCCGGCGGACCGGAGCGGTTTTGTTTTTGGCGTCGTTCGCCGCCGTTAATCGACGCGGAGGGGAGAAAACTCCACGATGAATATTTTTTGCCACAGAGAACACCGAGTTCACAGAGGTATATAATTTCTTTTCTCTGGGTACTCTGAGACCTCTGTGGCTAATACGATTTCCTATGCCATTAAATTGAAAAGGCGCAGGCGGCCTGTCGGGTAGCCGCCTGCGCGGACTCAAAAGGAAGAGAGAAGAAAAAGTAGTTATCCTTGTGGGGATAAAGATTGCCGGGCAATTCTCTTTTGAGATTGTCGCCGGTGTGTTACTTATGATATATGATTGCCCTGGATTCATTAGTTTATTCGTGTTTAGTTAATCAGTTATCAGTTATCAGTTCGCTCTTTGACAAATTAACCCGGTGGATTATCCATCGATGGGTGGCTTTGTGGGCCTCCCTTCGGAGAAGCCGATTTACTCAACGCACTTTTTTTGACGAACTCGATCCGCTGCTCGTCGAGCCAGTAAGAGCTTTGCGGCTGGCCATCTTTCAACTCAAGCGGAGCCACGCCATAATGCGTACAGCCGGTTATATAGACACATCTGGAGGTTACGACGCCTTCGAAATTAGTGATTACATCTTTGACTACATCGCCGAGTTCGATTTTTTTCATAGCAGCAAGTCCTTCTTGAATTTTAATCTGAAGTGCAACACTCATAACAGCTTAAGTAATAATGTGTTACCGCCGAGAAAATTCGGGCTTATTTAAGATTTCTTATTTTTACCGACCGTCCGGCCGGAGGGTTTTGAATGCCCGGCGCGGTTCTCACCCGCGCCGGGCGACTATAAAGTCAACCGGTGTTACTCACCGGTTGATTATGGATTGATTGTTCGTTTTCTCTTTTTGCGAGGAGCGACTCAAGTTCCGCAAAACCGAATTGACGGACGAGATCAACGCAGACGCGAACGGCAAGCGTGGCTGATCCGCGAGTCTGCGTGTGGTATCTTTCTCTGGCGAGTTGATGCAGCCACTGCACTGTGTCAGGAGAAAAAGTTGCGTTTATTTGATTCTTCATTTTGTTTTCCTTCTTACAATAATCTTACTTGTGTAAGAATACAACATTTTTTAATGTAAGTCAAGGGCTTTTGATAAAAAAGTAAGAAAACTGTAAGATGGTTGTAAGACGTTAGTATGAATAGGCTTATAAAAAAAACAACTTGACTTTTTTTGTGTATTGATTAAATATTGTGAGTATGGATGAAAAAAAACTGTGTAATTTTAGGCCTGATCCTAATCAAAAATCTTGGATAAAAGATATTGGTTGGCGAAATGATAGCGAAGTATTCAGGGCGGCTATGTGGTTTTTGCAGCAACAACCGAATCCTGTGGCTGTCATCAAGGATTACCTGAAAGCACAAATAGACGAGGCGATTCCCCCTGACTTCAAAAAACACGTCGCTCAATCTTCTGTTTCAGGTAAGAAAAAGTCTCAGGGTCGAGGCGGCCGATCCGCCGGCTGATGTCGGCCCAGTCGAGAGGGTTTATGCCGGGGGCGAGATCGATAGGCAGGTAATACCGGGAGCCGTGTCTGAGGATGTGTATATCGTGTTCATCGTATTCGAGTTGGTCGCTGAGCATGATCCTCTCTCCCTTGTGTTTATCGTAACACAAAGCGGTCGGCAGGTGTTGTATAAAGTGGGTAGTATCGGCAATTTATGACGATTTTTTGGAAGGATATAACGATTATTACGGATGTGTTAGTTTTGCTGATTCATCAGGACGGTTACAGCACCGGCGAGATCGAGTACTTGACGGGTGGCGGGGGTTCCGTGTATAGTATTGACGCCTCGAAGGACGGCCAGGATCAATGTAAAATGTAAATTATAAAATAGACAATAAAAGCAAACGGTTGATTATGATTAAATTCAAGTGCTTGAAGTGCGGAGAGGGATTGGAGGCGCCGGAATCGCTTGCTAATCAGTCGCTCCAGTGTCCAAAGTGCAAACGCTACGTAAAGGTGCCTCGTCGCAAAAGTAAAAAAGCTGAAGATGTTAGCCGGAAGGCAGGGAAGATCGCAGGTAATGTGTTAATCAGGTTTTGGGAAAACACGCCAAGCCCCTTCCGTAACGCCTTTTTGGCCACTTTAGGGGTAGTCGCCGCTTTGCTTATTGCTTTTTACATATATCGCGTACCTCGCATATTTCGCTCTGCAGAATCACAGCATCCTGTTTATACGCAAACTCAACCCTCTCGTCCACCACCTCCCAGGCGGACTGTGCCAACCCCACCCGTTATTATGACACCGCCTTCACGAATGCCAGCGGTACAAAATATTGATTATGACAAAATGGCCACTCTTTTAAAATTAAGAGAATCCTGTCAATCATTACATTTGATCCAAATCGTGCGTGTTACTGCAGCAAAGAGATATGTTTCAAATTTAAATGATAATTCCTTCATCAATGTTCTGCGCTGTTCTTCTAAAATCTTAAAAGATTTATACGAAACGGTTAATGGATTAAAAATACATTCTAACCCCGACTTGGAATTGCTTCACAATGACGTACTCAGTGCTATAGATGCGGAATATGCCTTCCAGCAGTCTATCATCGAATTCCATCGAAAACCAATGAGCCTTCGGCGGCAAACCGACATCGAAAGCAAATCTAAAGAATCGATCGATTTGTATAACAGGGCTATGATGTCTGTGATTGCGACTCTCTTTGATGGGTATGAGGAACTCTCAAGGGCTTTTGTTCGAGTAGAAAATACCGAAACTGATGAGCCATAATTTTTTTTTATTTTCCCTGTTGACATTTCTGGTAAGTCATATAAAATCACAGCAGAAAATTGAATAGGCGGTAGTTCTCACCTGCCGCCAAACGAGCCTTGTAAATAAAGCTCGCCGGTTGATTATGGTATCGATCAGGCGGGCTTTTCTCGTTTAAACCCGTCTGTAAAAAAATGGATTTTTTTACTTTTGGAAAGGATTCCGCTATGAAAACCACACGTAACATCTCTTTAATCATCGTTCTGATACTCTTTATCGGGTCTTTAACAGGCTGTGGGAATCTGCGGTTCGGCCCCTCGGAGCCGCAGAAGCAGGTAGCGTTTACGACATACAAAAACGCTGTGGCGGTTGCTCAGACCGGGGCTGAGCCGGCATCTCCGGCCACACGTCAGATAGTCGAAGGGACGGCAGCAGCGCTTGCATATACGGGGATGCCCAAGGCGCCGGAGGTCGAAGATTATCCGGCGGCGTTAGAGGCGGCACAGGCGGACGCTGTTAAACGACCGAAGGGATCGGATGTGTTCGACGCGGCCGAGGGGGGTTTGTCGCTAGCGGCGGAGCTGGCGATTTTATTCGGGGCCGGCGGTGCGGGGTTAGGTGGTAAGAAGGTGATCGACTGGATTGCGCTGGCACGCAATAAGAGTAAGGCCCTGCGTGAGGTGGTCGAGGGGAATGAACTTCTGAAGAATTATTTACAGACATCAGGCAGCACGGCCGAGTTGGCGGCGTTTAAGACTATACATTCGCAAGAACAATCGGCCGAGACCGCAAAATTAGTCGCGATGGAGAGGCTGCCTATCAAGCAGGCTGTGATCAGTATGCCGAAAGTACAGGCAACGGGTTGAAAGGCGAGAAGATAATCCGCAGATTTCGCAGATTTACGCAGATAATCTGATTTCTGACTTCAGGATTTTTCATAATTAAGCAACTGTTTGTAAGTTTTTTTGTACCAAGTACTGATGAGCAAAAAACACCAACAATTTCAAATCTACCCAACGACGTACACGATGAAGATGTCTGGCATGATAGGGCAACATACTTACA
>DAOVXR010000336.1 GCA_030636065.1 Sedimentisphaerales bacterium
CATCAAACGATATACACTCGCTATGATCTTCACATCAAGCATTACCGGCTTTACGGTTGGTCTGACCCTTTCGTTACTGGGAATTAAATTCGCGTGGATGTTCGGATTCCTGGCATTCCTGTTAAATTTTATTCCGAATATAGGCTCGATAATAGCGACACTATTGCCGATTCCGGTAATACTGTTGAGTTCGGATATGTCGCTGTTAGTCAGGTTCCTCGCAGTGGCGATCCCGGCGGCAATTCAGTTTGTTATCGGTAATATCGTCCAGCCAAAAATTATGGGCCGATCTCTCGATCTCCATCCCATCGCTATTCTAATGTCATTGATTTTCTTCGGTATTATCTGGGGGATTATCGGGATGTTCCTGGCAACGCCCATAACGGCAGTATTAAAGATTCTGCTGGAAAAATTCGACTATACCCGCCCCGTGGCAAATGTTCTGGCGGGACGGCTGGGGGGGGGCCTCGGCCGCAACCAAAAAATAGTTTAACCCCGGATTTCATCATTTATGATTCTTGGTTTTTAATCTGAAGTGCAACATTCATAAGAACTTAAACAACAGTGTGTTATCGCCGAGAAAATTCGCTTGGGACCCCAGAGGCCTGAATTTCCGCCCCCGCGCCCCCAAATTCCGGCCTCTGCCCAAACGATTTTTCTCTCGATTTTTACGGAATTTCAATCATTTTGGCATTTGTTATTGTTGCACTTCAGATTAAAATTTACAGGCTATTAAAAAATGGATTTATTTTCTCAGACAGAGCGACAGAATATAGCGGCGGCGGCACCGCTGGCGGTGCGGATGCGGCCGCGTACGCTGGAAGAGTTCGTCGGGCAGGAAAAGTTTATCGCGCCCGGTAAGCTGCTCTGGCGGATGCTCAAAGCGGACAGGTTCAGCAGCCTGATCTTCTTCGGGCCGCCGGGTACGGGCAAAACAACGCTGGCCCACGTGATAGCCAAACACACCTCAGCGGAATTTGTGGCTACAAGCGCGGCAACCATCGGCGTTAAGGAAATCAGGGTCGCTATCCAGGCGGCGAAGGACAGGCTGGCAGCCGAGGCTGTCAAAACAGTGTTGTTTCTCGATGAGATACACCGTTTCAGCCGTAATCAACAGGACGTCCTGTTAGACGATGTCGAAAAAGGTACGATTATCCTGATCGGGGCGACTACGGAAAATCCCTTCTTCTCGGTGAACTCGGCGCTGGTCTCACGAAGTACAATTTTCGAATTCGAGCCGCTGACCAAAAATAATATCGCAAAAGTTATTCAGGCAGCAATAGCAGATTCAGAACGAGGTCTGGGGCAATACAAAGTCAGTATAACCGACGATGCGATGGAGTATCTGACAGTTATGAGCGACGGCGACGCACGGCGGGCCTTGTCGGCGCTGGAAGTAGGGGTGCTTTCGCAAAAAGGAACCGAAAAGAAGGATCAAACGAAAGAAAACGTAAAAATCGTTTTTGATAAAACACTGGCAATTGAGTCGATCCAGAAAAAGGCGTTGATCTCGGACGCGGCAGGAGACAATCATTTCGATCTGGCAAGTGCCCTTCAAAAAAGTATGCGAGGCAGCGACCCGGACGCGACGGTCTATTGGTTGGCGAGATTGATTGTGGGCGGCGAAGACCCGCGTTTTATCGCTCGGCGAATAGCGGTATGCGCGGCTGAGGACGTGGGCAATGCCGATCCGATGGCGACGGTTTTAGCGGCGGCGGCGGTCCAGAGATCTGAGTTTATTGGTTTGCCGGAAGCACAACTGGCCCTGGGGCAGGCGGCTTTATACGTTGCCTGTGCGCCAAAATCAAATTCTGCGGCCTCGGCCGTTTGGAAAGCGGTTGCCGACGTTAAGTCGGGCGCCACGATACCGGTGCCGAAACACCTGAAGAACAGCCACTATCCGGCGGCGAAGAAGGCCGGTTTCGGCGCCGATTACAAGTATCCGCACAACTTTAAGGATGGTTTCGTGCCGCAGGAGTATCTGCCGGCGGCAAAGGTCAAATACTATGAGCCAAAAGAAATCGGGTATGAAAAAAATATTAAGCGTTATTTACAAAAGCTGCAAAGCTTGATACAAAATAGCAAGCGTGATGGTACCGTAAGGAAGGATATCTAAATGGACAAGATTCAGTTGCGCCGCGAGTTACAGAGTCGCCTGCTTGCCATGCCACCGAAGCGAAGG
>DAOVXR010000085.1 GCA_030636065.1 Sedimentisphaerales bacterium
GTACCTACGGCTTTAAGACGCAAATGCGTATCTTTGGCGGTGATGCGCAAGTGGGGTCCGATCTTGCCGATATGTCGCCGGATAATCCGGTTACCGTTCAGGATAGTCAGGGCAACACCTGGGTTGCCTGGGAAGCCGGCCCGGACGGCAATCGAGACATTTATGTGGCGAAAAAACCTGCCGACGCCGGTTATTTCGAAAACAGCATACAGGTTACAAGCGAACCCCACGATCAGTCGAACCCGACTCTAACCGTGGATGACAGCGGTGCGTTATACCTCGCCTGGCAGGACAATCGCCGGGGCAACTGGGATATTTATTTCTCCCGTTCTCTGGACGGTGTCTATTGGTCTGCCGCCGTCCTTGTAATCGATTCGGACGCCAACCAGACCGTTCCCGCCATTGCGGTTGATCATCAGTCGCCGCCACGGGTTTATATCGCCTGGCAGGACGACCGTGAAAACAACCAGGATATATTTGTGGCTGCCTCGAACAACGGCTTTACCACCAAAACAACCAACGCGCTTACCAGTGATATATACGATCAGACCGCCCCTGTTATTGCTGTGGACTCCGATAACGATGTGTACGTGGTCTGGACGAGCAGGGTACAGAACGGCTCAACTGATATTTACGGTGCCTTTTGTGAAGATACTGCCTGGGCTGTCAGGCCCCTTGTAACGGACACGACTGGTGCTTATAACCAGTCCGCTCCGGCTATTGCCGTGGAGGATGAAGGCAATAATTTACATCTGCTCTGGGTGGATGATTCCCAGGGAAATCAGGATATTTATTATGCTGCTACGGACGATGGCCTACCGGACTCTCCATTGACGGGAACTGCCATTGTTGATGACAGTACCGGTGCGGACCAGACCTGTCCGGCGATTGTGGTTAGCGGCTCCGCAGCCGGTGGCGACCTGAATGTTTTTACCTGCTGGCAGGACGAGCGAAACGCCGCTCAATCCGACGCAGACGACAGTGATATTTACTTTACCGAGTCGGACGACGGGTCTTTCGGAACCAATATCTGGATAAAGACCGATGTGCAGACTATCGCCGGCCAGTGTAATCCGGTAATGGCCCTGGACGGGGATGGCCAACCTTATGTTATCAGAATGGACGTCAGCGAGTCTCAGACGAGCATAAATTACTCCGGCACCACCTTTATTAGTACCCAACCCCTGGCGTCTGCGGAGATTATCGCGTCCCAGGGCGGTCGCGTCGGTGCCGATCCGGACAATATTCAGAGTGTTGATGATGTTTGTCTGGAAATACCAGCCGGTGCCTTCTGGGAAGATGTCGAGGTAACTATCTCGAAGGTGCAGAATCCTCCGTCCTCGGCCACGTTGACACAGATGGACATCATCGCCCGCTACGAATTCGGGCCCAGCAGCAACCTGGAATTCTCTGAACCGGTTACGATTACTATACCTTATTCCGTAGTTGAATTTGGCGATGAGACGGTTTTCTGGTACAATCCCGATACTTACGAACACAGTCAATCGGGCATCTCGGACATCGAACATATTGTGATTTCGCCTACTCTGCACGCCATACGGTTCACCACTACTCACTTTACGCAGTACGTCATCGGCGAGGAAAGCGAAGGCGATGTGTCCTTTAGTGGTAGCGGCAGTGGCGGCTGTTCGATGTCCCGTTATGGTTCGGACATGGGCGGAATCGGCATTTTTGAGTTTTTCCTGCCTTTTATCGGCCTTGTCTTGGTACTTCTGACACTCAGGCGCCGCCACAGAAGTCCTGTAGGGACAAAATAATAATAGCCCGGCGATTTTTTATAACGCTGGCATCTCGCCGGCAGAAGTCAAAGAAACGTACGTTTCTCACATAATCCTATGCTAAATTATATTGTACTCAAACAAACGCACTTATCAGCCTGCATGCGCCAAGCCTCGGTATATCTTTATCGTGTCTGCTCCAATCCTTTTGCAGAGCTTCTGATGGTAACGATTGCCGCCGTATGCCTGATACGCATCCTGAACAGCGTATTGAGCGGTTACGCCGGGCTGTTGGTCGTCCCTGTCATACTTACGGGGGCCGCTCTGGCTCCCACCTTTATCCGCGGCGATAAAATCACCGCAGTGGGCCTTCATCCGCAGCGCCTGCGATATTCTCTGTTACTGTTGTCGCTCACCTGTTTGGCTGTGTTGCCGGTGGTATGGGGCGGGTTATGGCTGTTGGCGGTTATCGGAACAAAGCCTCCCATGTTGCCTTCTGTTATGGGGGGGCAATGGCTCGGTTGGGTACTGTACCAGTTTTTTTACGTAGCATTCGCTGAGGAAATTTTCTTCCGCGGTTACGTTGTGAGTCGGCTACTTCAGTGGCGACCATCCCTGGCCCAACAACGGCCGCGGGCTTGGCATGCGATAATTATTATCATTTCCGCCGCGGTGTTTGCCCTGGCCCATATAATTCTTCTGGAAAACATTTTATCGGTCCTTACCTTTTTCCCGGGTCTGATATTGGGCTGGTTATTTATCCGGACACGGTCATTAGTGGCACCCATCCTGTTCCATGCCCTGGCGAATATTCTTTACGCATTGGTGGCGGCAGGAATATTCGTTTCATTTCGATAGGGTGAACCCGTCATTTCTGCATAGTTAAGTAGGGTGCTGATGAAATCGCACCACTTGTAACACTTTGGTTTTGCAGGATGGGGTCTTACCCAACACGTTATCATTCCCCAATCGTGTTATCGCTCTATGATCTTTCAGGCATATCCCTTCCCAAAAGCTTTCAAGTATGTCCACAACCAGGGCGATAACAAATACATAGAGATAATATATTCTGACAGTACGGAGAGATGAGTTGAGTTTTCGTAAGATATTGCTGGCAACCAACTTGGCACTGGTTTTGATAATAGGCTGTACCGTTGTTAAAACCGTGCTGATGGAGGGCAAACCTGAAGACGCTTCCGATCTCGATACGGAGGTAGCCGAAAGCAATCTTTCGCCGGAACCTGCTCCTGCGCAGCCGTCGTCCGGGAGAAACTATGACGCGATTGCACAGAGAAAATTGTTCGCCTCTGACAAGCCGTCGGCTACTGTCCCGTCAACAGCCAAACATTCGCAGCCTGTCTATCCGAGGTCGCTTGTTCTTTGGGAGCGTGATTATGTTTTGCGGGCCACGTTTGCCGGCCCGTCCCTGATTTCCAGGGCCATAATACAGGATGTCTCAGCCAGGACAACAGACTCCTACAAAATCGATGATGTTATTTACGAAGCCGGCAACGGTTCACCAGCCGTTCGGTTGGAGGCCGTCAAAAAAAACGCGGTAGTTCTGACATGTAACGGACAGCGGAGAATATTAAGACTTAGAGGCAATAAAACATCATCCGTTTCGGACAAGAAAAATAGCCGGAAAGCGAGCTTGTCAAAACCTGTCGCCGTGATCAAAAAACCACTCAGCAAAGTTCGGCTCAGAAACGAATTTATCGAGGATTTTTTCAATACCGCCCGGATTGAACCTTACATGGTGGACGGCAAAATTAGGGGCCTCCGCCTGAAGGAACTGGACAAAATGAAAAACAGTCACTTTATAGGCCTGCGAAACGGTGATGTGATTCAGGTCATTAACGGCCAGGAGCTTACCAGCAAACAGAAAGCCTTCCAGGTCCTTAAAAAAGCTATGACACAGCCGCACCTGGATATTGAATTCCTAAGGGATAAAAAACATAAAACCTTATCGTTTCCCATGAGATAATAATTATGATATTCCGATTAACCAACCGAATTGAACCTGCTCATAAAACCGGGCGAGTGCACGGCATATTTTTATATGGCGCATACCTTTTCATCGGCGGACTGTTTGTATTGACGGCCGGCTGCCAGCCGAAATCGAAAACTGCCCCGATAGCGCCCGAGCCTTCTCTTGCCGCGTATGCCTCCGAGGCCGAGGCCGCCGTCGCGACTAATATCACGATTAATGATGCAGCCACTCAAACACCTGATGGAAAACCTGTTTTGTCAGTAGCTCATCAGCAAAAGCTTGATCATAAAAAACCATCACTACAGCTTGAGCTTGATAGTAAGCACAATATTGTGCCGGACAACCCTGACAGTACTGTACTTACCGAAAGTATCATCCCAATTGAGTTTTATGAGAGCGCTCAGCCGCTTGATGTTGACCTGGAAACTCCTTATAATGATATTACGACGAAGCTGCCTGCCCTGAAAGACCCTGACCTTGCCGATCAAATGATATCCGTAAATTTCGACCAGGCTGAGATCGGCACTGTCCTCAAGACCATCAGTGACATCACCGGCGTTAATTTTATCGTCGATCCTTCCGTCAGTGGTACGGTTACTGTGTTTTCGCCGACTCAGATACGTCTCGGCGATCTGTATCTTTTTCTGGAATCAATTTTGGACGTGAAGGGGTTCACTGCCGTGCCTGCCGGTGATCATGTCAAGATAATCCCTCGCGCCGAGGCCGCAAAGCACAATTTACGCATTCGTATTGGCGGCGATCCCGCTCAAATCCCTCAGAATGATACTGTTGTAACCCAGCTTATTCGGATCAGCTATGCCAACGCCCACGACATCAGCAATATTTTATCTGTGCGTATGCCCTCGGCCACGGACATATCTGTAGATACGTCCACTAATACCATCATCATCACGGGCACCTCAGCCAATATTCATCATTTGGCCCGGCTCATCCAGCAGTTGGACGTCCCCGGCGCCAAGGATGTATTTACGGTTATTCATTTAAAGCATGCTTCTGCCCGGATACTCGGCAAACAGATAACGGACTTTATGGGCAAAAAGAAAACCCAGTCTGCCCGTTCCAGACGGCCCGGCCAGTCGTCTCAAATCCAGACTAACATTCAGATTCAGGCAAACCAGAGGACCAACTCGCTTATTATTACCGCCAGTCGGCAGGACACGGAAATCATTAAGCAACTGGTACAGCGTCTGGATATTGAACGGCCTGTAGGCACTGACAATGTCCATGTAGTCTATCTCAAAAACGCTCAGGCTAAGGAGGTAGCCGAGGCCCTTTCGCCTGCCGTAGCCAATATTATTGTAGCTGCTCCCGGTGAGCTTCAGCCACAGGTACACATCACTCCTGAACCCGGCACAAACTCACTTATTATCAACGCCACCTCGCAGGACTTTGAGGTTATCTCCCAGATTATTGAAAAGCTGGACATCGTCCGCGAGCAGGTGCTTGTGGAACTGCTTATTGTGGAGATTAGTGAAGAGAACCTCCGCGAAATCGGTGTCGATTGGGCCACTATGGACCAGGCCGTCTCCAACAGTGTCCGTTTCTTCGGCAATACCAACTTCGGTGTTCGTATGAATGCTGTCAGTGGCAACCTGGACGGTTTCAGTGTCGGAGCCTTCAAGGACATCGGCGGAGAGGTAAAGATAGGTTCGATACTCAGTGCCTTGGAAAAAGTCTCGGATGTGAATATCCTTTCCACGCCACACGTGGTAACATCCAATCATCGAAAAGCGGTCATTCTTGTCGGGGAAAACGTCCCTTATGTCGAGCAATCGCGCATCACAGAGACCGACCCCAGTACCCCTACTGTCGTCAAAACCTTTACGTATAAAGACGTAGGTGTTTCCCTGAACATTACTCCGCATATCAGCCAGGGTGATATGATACGGCTGGAGATAGATAGTGAATTTACTCAATTGATCGAAAGCGTCGCCGGCCTGTCTGCCGACACTCCCACAACGGCAAAACGCCAGATAAAAACCGAAGTCTCGATGGTCGATGGTGCCACTATTGTTATTGGTGGGCTTATTCGGGACGACAAGAATACCATCGTAAAAAAGATTCCTTTACTTGGGGACATCCCACTGCTTGGGGAACTGTTCAAGTTTAAACGTGATCGAATGCAGAAAACCAATTTGCTGCTTTTCATCACACCGCATGTCATGAGCAGTAGTGCGGACATGGCCGGAGTTACACAAAAAAAACAGGCCGAAATCGCCCCGGAACTGGAGCAAAGACTAAAGAAAAAAAATATCAATGATGTTAATACGTCGGATTCCATCTGGCGCTAGTTAAATAAGTAGGGCGGGCCATGCCCGCCATTTGGGAGCGCAACGGGTGGCAGCTATGTAGGATGGGCTTCAGCCCATGCTGTCTAACTCACCACTCACAATCGTGCCGTAGGCAGATTCGCCGAGGCGAACTCACAACTATTTTTACCATGCAGACTGAATCGATCGGACAAATATTATTACGCGACACCGAGTTGACTGCCGAGCAGCTTGATTTGGCGCTGCGCCTTCAGCAGACCCGCCGTCCTCGGCCGGAGCTTGGCCGCATACTTATCGAGAAGGGCTTTATTACCTCGAACCAGCTTTCCGGAGCACTGGCTCGGCAGTGGGACCTGCCGTATCTGGATACAATCTCTGCCGGCCGGTTCAAGGTCGATTTAATCAGGGGCTTACCGCTGGAGTTTTTCAAGAAACACTGTATTTTACCGGTGGCTGATCAACAGGGCCGCGTTCATATCGCCCTGGCTGACCCGCTTAATGTCGAGGCCTATGATGCCGTTCTCAACCAGCTCGGCCGTCATTGCCCCAGGCTTGTTTGTCCCGCGAGTGAAATCGAGCAGGCAATCAGTCGCTGTTATTACCAGAACTTCAACCGGAACAATGCGGACAACGCGGACTCCCGCACCGACGCCGATGATAAGACACAAATTCAGCCGGACCGAAATAAAAATATCACGGCCCAATCGCCTCAGGAGGATTTGCTTGATATTGCTCAGAGCAAAAACGCGCCGGTCATTAAAATGGTCAACACTATTTTGTTCCAGGCCGTCAATCATCGTGCCAGTGACATTCATATTGAGCCGTATGAAAACGAGGTAAAGGTGCGTTTCAGAATCGACGGGGTATTGCACGATGTATTTACTCCGCCCGGTGAGCAGGTAGTCGCCCTTATCTCCCGTCTGAAGATTATGGCCAACCTCAATATTGCTGAACGCCGACTGCCCCAGGACGGCCAGAGTCGTATTAAAATCGGTGAGCAGGAACTGGACGTCAGGGTATCGATTATCCCTACTGCCGGGGGTGAACGTGTCGTACTGCGGTTGCTTGACAAGGGTGGTTCGGGCCTGACTATTGAGCAGAC
>DAOVXR010000127.1 GCA_030636065.1 Sedimentisphaerales bacterium
ACAGTTACCCTATAAGGTTGGCCTGCGCGGCCTGCAAACAGGCTCACCCATATATCTCGGCGGCGCCAAGGTCGGACAGATTACCGAGACCAGCATCGCGTATCTCAACTCTGAAAAGGATGTGTTCGTATCTTTTACCTTGAAAATTCCCCGTCAATATCCCTTGCGCCACGACTGCGTCCTGATCCCCGAAAGCAACGTACTTGGCGGCCAGACGATGCTCGTGATCGAGGACCTTGGCTGCCGGGGCGAACCTGTTCCGGACGGCGCCACGGTCAAACTTAAACTGGGCGACAGTATGACCGAAGCAATCAAACGTGAGTTCGACCCGGACAACCCCGACAGCCTCATAGCTCGGCTTAAATTCGAGGTTGATCGCAAGAATGATTCTTCCATCATAGCTTCACTGGCCCACACTGCCGCTAACCTCAGGCAGATTACCGCCAAGATCGAACGGCAGTTCACCTTAGACGAACAAAAACTTACAATGATGGCCAAGGTTCATTCGATCCTCAATAATCTCGGTAATATTACCGACCGGGTCAACACCCAATTAGATACGGACAACAAGGCTGCGGTTATCACCAGACTCCAGTCCGCCCTGGACAAACTCGATGATAATCTGACCGAGATAAAGGAAACCATTCAGACCAACAAGGAAAATGTAACCCGGATGGTTACTTCGCTCAAAAACACGGCCCAGACACTGGAAAAAGACATACCGGAAATTACCGGCCGGATCAGGCAGACTCTCGTCAAGGTTGACGCTTCCGTCGATACCGCAAAGGTAACCATACAAAACCTCAGGCAATTTTCCGCTCAGGCTCGCGATGTCGCCGTGGTCAACCGTGATAACATCAACCAGCTCATCAATAATATTACCGAAGTCAGCTCGAATCTCAAACTCACCAGCCGCGAAGTTCGTCGCGCGCCCTGGAAACTGCTCTACAAACCAGGGAAGGAACAGTTGAAGATTCAGGGCCTGATCGATTCCGCCGGTGCCTTTGCCACCGGTGCCGAACGCCTCGACAATGCCACTTTACGCCTACGCAGCATCCTGACCACTACAAGCGAAAAAATACCGCTCGATAAGCAAATCATCGATTCCATTCTTGCCGAACTCGAAATTAGTTTCGGACAATTCAAAAAAGCCGAACAGAAATTCTGGGATGAACTGCCCGGATAGTTTCTAATTT
Source organism: Sedimentisphaerales bacterium (assembly GCA_030636065.1). The sequence continues at coordinate 1,197 of DAOVXR010000127.1, forward strand.
GTAAGACAAACACGCGGAGTACTACTGCTTTGTAACGCTTAAAATTGTGGGATATCGCTGACTTTATTGGAGTTGAGCCTATAAAAGATAAATAGTACTTGCCACAGACCACGTCTTCAGCTTAAAATGGTTGGAATGACAGAGCTATAAAACTGGGACAAATTAACCGGCTTTGCCGGAACTTTTTTGCCACAGAGAACACCGAGTTCACAGAGATTTGTAATTTCTTTTCTCTGAGCTCTCTGAGACCTCTGTGGCCAATACAAATTCCTACACAATTACAATCAATATTAACACAGGAGTGAAGATAATGGAGAAAGTATCGCTCTGGAAACGGATGGGAGGGTGGTTACGCCGCCCGCAAACATCAAGGGACGGTCTGGAGGTGGTTCATCACGACGCGGAGGGCCTGGTCGTGGAACCTCTCGAAGATAAAGACACAAGCGAAACCCCCTCAACCTTATCAGCCCACGGCAATAAAAAGGAAGTGCAGCTTGCCGCCCTGGAAGGAAGTTTCAATCGTCTCGTGGAGGTGCTCGAATCACTCAACAATAATGTTGTTCGGCAGCACGACCAGAACAAGGACCTGATCGACCATCTGACTCAGACAAGCGACCTTATGCGGGCGCTACCTGAAAATGTCGAAGCCCAGGGCCGTTCGGTACAAAACCTGGCTCAAGAAATAAAAGAACATACTCTCCGCAGTCAGCAGGTAGTCGAGATCGTCAAGGCACTGCCCGACCTGAACCGGCAACAAGTGGACCGGCTCGGAGATATCGCTCATCAGATGGAAGATTCCGTCGAAAGCAGCGTCCGCATGACTGAGTCCTTTAATCGGTTTGATGGCACTGTTCAGGGCATGCTCAATAACTCAAAGGCTCAGACAGCCTCGCTGGCCAATATGGGTGAGATGTTCGAAAAGAATGAGCAGCAATTGCATACGCTAATCAAGCAACAAAACCGCCGATTCACATGGCTGCTGGTATTTGTTTTGCTGGCAAGTGTTGTCGGCCTGGGGACTGTTGTCGCTTTTCTGCTGCTTAACTGAAAAAACACGAAAAACCGTGGTTCTATTAGCCTTGAAAGGGCGAAAGAACACAATCTGAAAGAAGTGTGAGCGCTTACGGTTAAAGTCATTGTACGGAAGCATAGTCTTTGTAAAAGGGATTAAAAAATGAATCAAAAAGACAAAATGGAAATCAAGCGTCTGGCAAAAGAGGGCAAAACCATCGCCACAATTACAGCTAAAGATTACCCAGAGTGTGACTACTGGGATATTTACCAAGTTGTCTACGGAGGAGGTGGCCGAAGTGCAATTGGAGTTAAAAGGGTAATATCAAACAGATTGAAGAGGCTTGGCTCAACTAAGAAAAAAGCAGAAAGGGATATGATTATTCAGGAAATCGAAGACTTGGTTTGGAACATCTACAACAGATTGAAATCAAACCAGCAAAAGCTATATGGTATAAGGAATGTTCTGAACAAATAATAACTGTAACCAATCACGCTATCCGACCGCTATTTCGTGGCACTCCTCCACTGTGATAGTTAAGTAGGGTGCGATGTATCGCACCATTGCTCCGGCTTACAGCTTGATAAATGTCTTGTGGCGGTACAGGAACCATAAAAGCAGCCATTTCACCATAAGAGCGCCCAACAATAAGCCAACAGTACTGAACGAGCCGGCATAACTGAGTACGCCCTGAAGAAAGTCCCTTAAGTTTTAAATCCCAATATGGCCAGTTTTTTTCTGATTTGCTCAGCCGGACCCTGTAGTTTTATCCGCGTATTAAACGCTTCTCGCCGCACGGGATAATTCTTGCGCAGCTCATCGAAATATTTACCTTTTTCACTGTTGGTTAATGTGATAATTTCGCGTAATCTGCCGTCGTCGCCCATAATGTCGTAAATACGCGTCATTGCTTGTGTTAGAAGTTGCTGGTCTGTATTGCCGGTCAAATCGAGTTCGATTGTCGGTACCGGCGGTTTTGGCAGTAATCGGTTGATCTGCGATGTCGCTTCAGTTCCAAGGAATTCACATAGTTTTTGGTACAGCATTACGGTACCGTTCACCTTACCGTCAAGCGAATACCCGGCGATATGCGGTGTGGCAATTGCCACTTGATCGAGCAACCCCATATCGATTTCCGGTTCATTTTCCCAGACGTCCAGAACCACCGGCCCTATGTTCCCTTTTGTTATTTGTTTTTTTAATTCCTTATTATCGACAACCGCGCCCCGCGAACTGTTAATCAGTAGCGTATCCGGCCTTAACCGCCCCAGCTTTTCCTGATCGAACAGATGCCACGTCGCGTCCGGCCCCGAACGGGTAAGCGGCACATGACAGGTGATTATGTCCGCCTCTTCCAAAACACGCGCCAACGAAACAAATCGTTTATCGCCGGTCTCTCGTTGCAGCGGCGGGTCGTTGGGCAGTACCTTCAGGCCCAGTGCCGGGGCCTTTTTCTCTATGTTCGAGCCGATATTGCCCACCCCGATAATCCCAAGCGTCCTGCCCTGAAGCTCCCAGCCGTATTTTTCCGCCAGTATTAGAATCGCTGTTATCACATATTCCGCCACCGAATTCGAGTTACTGCCCGCGGCACTGACAAACGTGATTTCCCGACTTGACAGATATTCCCGATCGACGTGATCGGTTCCGATAGTTGCCGTTCCGACAAAGCGTACCGAACTGTCAGACAGCAGTTGCTCATTTACCTTTGTTACCGACCGTACTAAAAGTACATCCGCACCGGCTAAGACACCGGCACTCATCTGACGCCCGGAGACACAGAGTACGTCGCCTAAGGAAGCGAAAATTTCCCTGACAAACGGTATATTCTCATCAGCTACGATTTTCATAATAATCAATGGGACGGACTATTTTTCGAAGGACGGAAACAGCTTTATCAGTTCTGCCTGGGATGGCCGTCGGCCGTACTCACATAACTCGAACGCCTCCGCATATTTCACTTTCCTGCCCTTCTTTTCGCCATATAGTTCGATGAGTCTGTCGCGGTATTTGTCGGCGGCAAACCGATTGGCAAAATAGCTGCGAACCTCACTGCGACGGACTGCCAGTTCCGCCTGGTCCCTGGGGATCATTCTCCTTCTTGGCCCCTTTTCCCCGCCACAACAGCCCCCCTCGACAAACTGCGAGTCGATAACCGAAAGGGCCTCCAGCTTCTGGTCTATCACTTCGTCGATTGCCACTACTACATCCGGCCGAAAGGGGTTCGGCGTCTGAAACTGATCCATACAATACAAAAATACCGGGTTCCTGGTCAGGTGCGGCACATCCGGGCAAAAAAACGGTACTACAACTATGAACGCAGCGTCTTGCACCAGGATTCCGGTATAACGGTGGTCCGGATGGTAGTCATTGGTCCGATGTGAAATAACAATATCTGCTTTCCATTCTCGAATGAGCTTGACGATTGTCTTGCGGTTCTCCAGGGTTGGCATAAGCTCCCCGTCGTGAATGTCCAATACCTGTGTCTCAGCAATGCCCAGTATTTTTGCTGCCTCTTGCACCTCTTTCAAACGCCGCTGGGCCAGCGGGCCACCTGCCATCTTCCAATGTCCGAGATCTCCGTTTGCAGTTGACACAAATTTAACCTTGTGTCCCTGTGCCGCCCACATCGCGGCAACGCCTCCAGCTTCGATCTCGCAATCATCCGGATGGGCCCCGAACATGATGATACGGAGTTCACCCGAACTGTTTATCGATCCCTGGTTGGCCCGTTCACTAACCAACACCGATTGCGGTTTATTCTTTGCGTCTGCCCCAGCGCTACACGACAAACTAACTATCGATACCAGCATAAGAGTAACAACAACAGCAAATTTCTTTTTCATCGCCTGGTTCCTTTAGTAATTTGGTAACGCTCACACAAATACTTAAACACGCTTTATCCGGCTTCGGCCCCGGCTGAGGGTATGCCGGACTTTGGTACCTGTTAAATAGGCCCGCACTCCAAAAAACAGCAGCCCCACAACAGTCATAATGGTTGCCATAACAAGTAGGGCGAAAAGGTAATGGAAAAAAGACAAATTGTTTTTCTTCTCGGCCGAGGTTGCATCGGCATCCTCATCTTCCTGCTGCTTTTTCACCGTCTTTGAGAATGTTTTTTTCTCGCCACCATCTTTTTGGCTACTTATTGGTTCAGCAACAATATCGCTGTCGGCCTGACTTGCCCCCTGAACAACCGAGGGTTCCCTGATCAGCAAATGCGATGCATAACACAGACCACTACCCACTATCGCCGCCACTACCGCAAGCAGAACAAACTTAAGCAGCGCCGATTTGTTTTTTTCCTTCTTTGGCCCTATGGTTCTACGTCGTTTCACAGTCGAATTATAAACCTAATCGGTAGTTACCGCCAATAAAAAAACGCGTGGGGCAAGCCCCCACTCTACAAGACTTTATCGGAGTTGAGCATTATTTTATTTCCTCAGACCTGGCCTTGCGGGAATAAAATGGAAAAATCAAAACCGCGCCCTTATGAATCCTGAATTCCCTGTCCTCCTCTAATTCATCCGTGTATAAAGGGAAAAAACAATCCCGTTCTTTGCGGTAAATAAGAAAATCATCTTTATCGTATCTTCTCTCTTTTTCCCAGGTTTTCAGCC
>DAOVXR010000211.1 GCA_030636065.1 Sedimentisphaerales bacterium
GATAAACTAACGTTGAAAGGGTCAGCAATGCAAATGAAAATGAAAATACGTTTTCTCGGTGCCGCTCAGAATGTTACAGGCTCACGTACCCTTTTGGAAGTCAATGGGGCCAGAATTCTTATCGATTGCGGCCTCTATCAGGAACGACAATTCCGCGACAGAAACTGGGAACCGTTCACAGTTGACCCTTCCACTATCGATGCCGTCCTGCTGACGCATGCCCATCTGGATCATTGCGGCCTACTGCCCAAGCTGGTTCGGGAAGGGTTCCGGGGCAAAATCCATTGCACTACGGCCACGGCGAAAATCAGCACGATTGTCCTTCTCGACGCTGCGAAAATACAGGTTGAAGACGCTGAGTACAAGAAAAAACGGCATAAACGGGAGAAGCGCAAAAGCAAATATCCGGAAGTGCCCCTTTATAACATCGAAGACGCCGAAGAGTGCCTTCCACTGTTTGCGCCAGTGCATTATGATGAACCAGTTACCGTCAGCGAAGGGGTCGAAGTAAGTTTTCACGATGCCGGCCATATCCTCGGCGCGTCCATGATAAAACTGTCCGTGCAAAACGGCGGCGAAAAACGATTGTTTCTGTTCTCTGGAGACATCGGTCGCTGGGATAAACCAATCCTCCGCGACCCCACCGTTTTCGACGAAGCCGATTATGTCCAGATCGAATCCACCTACGGCGATCGGGTGCACGAAAACAACGAAGATACCAAGGAACTAATGAGCAGGGTCATCAATGCCACCAATAATGCCAACGGCAATATCATAATTCCGAGTTTCTCCGTCGAACGCAGCCAGGAAATACTGTACTGCCTGAATGAACTGATGATCGAAAAACGTATTCCGAAACTGATGGTCTTCCTCGATAGTCCTATGGCTATCAAGGTAACAAAGGTCTTCAAAGATCACCCGGAAATGTTCGATAGCGAAATGACCGACTATGTGAATAACAATAAATCACCCTTTGATCTGCCCAACCTAATGGTTACACGCACAGCCAACGAGTCCAAAGCCATCAACCACATCGGCGGAACAGTTATCGTCATCGCAGGATCTGGTATGTGCACAGGCGGTCGTGTCAAACACCATCTCGTGAACAACATCGCCCGGCCGGAAAGCGCGGTACTGTTTGTGGGCTATCAGGCCAACGGCACACTCGGCCGATCAATTGTAGATGGCGCAAAAGAAGTTCGGATTCTGGGCCAAAAACACCGCATAAAAGCAAATATAGTTCGCGTTCACGGATTCTCCGGCCATGCCGACCGTGATGAGTTGTACCGTTGGTTGTCCAATATAAAGAAACAGCCCCGTAAGGTCTTTGTCGTACACGGCGAAGAAAACAGCGCCCAACAGTTCGGAGACTTCATCAGAGAAAAAACCGGCTGGGATGTTTGCGTGCCGAAATATATGGATGAGGTTACACTTGATTAGTGAACTGCTAATCCATATCCCTGATGCAACCGTGTGTGGAATTTGAGCATGATAGCGAAATTTATCGATTTTGCGAAGAACGGCATCTGGCGGATACGCCCGAAAGAGACTTCCCGTTCGAAATCTTTTTTTATTCGCCAATTCAGAATTTTCGTACTGTCCCTTCGGGGGTTCGATGAAGACAGATGTTCACTTCGGGCGTCTGCCCTGACGTTTTATTCACTGCTTTCGATTGTACCGGTTGTGGCGATGTTTTTTGGTATCGCCAAAGGGTTTGGCTTCGAACAGCGCGTAAAAGAGGAACTACTGGAGAAATTCCAAGGCCAGGAAAAAGTAATTGAACAGGTCATCGACTTTGCCCAGAAATTACTGGACAACGCGAGCGGAGGTCTGATAGCGGGAATCGGCATAGCTCTGTTATTCTGGTCGATCATCAAAGTACTGGGAAATATCGAGCATTCCTTCAATCATATCTGGGGCATCAAAAAGGCCAGGGCCTGGGGCCGGAAATTCAGCGATTATCTTTCCTTTATACTGATTTCTCCGGTGCTACTCGTTATGTCAAGCAGCATAACAGTGTTTGTCACAAGCCGGGTAACTTCGTTATCGGAGAAGGACGGGGCTTTCGGTGCGGCGATAATACTCCTGTTGCCTCTGTTAAAGTTTCTGCCCTTTCTGATGGTCTGGATATTGTTCACATTCATTTTTTATTGGATGCCCAATACAAAAGTTCGTTTCAGATCGGCTCTCGTCGCGGGCATAACCGCAGGGACGCTCTTTCAGGTGGTACAGTGGCTTGATGTAACATTTCAGATTGGCGTAGCGAAGTACGGAGCGATTTACGGCAGTTTCGCGGCGCTGCCGTTGTTCCTTATCTCGCTACAAATCAGTTGGCTTATCGTTTTATTCGGGGCGGAACTGTCATTCGCTCATCAAAACGTGGAGACCTACGAGTTCGAGCAGGAATGTCATTCTGTAAGCCATTCATTTAAGATGCAACTGTCATTGTTGGTTGCTCACCTGTTGGCCGGTAAGTTTTGCCGTGGCGAGAAGCCCTCGGACGCGACGGAAATCTCTCAGGCACTCGACATACCGATTCGCCTGGTGCGGCAGATTCTTTTCGAACTGGCGGAGGCGAATATTCTGACGGAGATCAAAAAGGACGATGACAAAGCTGCTTTTTATCAGCCGTCTCGTGATGTCGAAAGCCTGACAATCAAGTATGTCATAGACTCTCTGGAACAACATGGAGGCTCAGCCATTCCGATAGTGGAATCATGTGAGTTGGATAAGATCAAAGAGTGCATGAAGACATTTGACGGCCTGATAGAAAAATCATCTGCGAATATGTCGCTGAAGGATGTTTAGTTAATTGCTGTTGCAGAAGGCAATATCGCCTTGCAAATGGAAGCGAAAAACATAGAGCTTAAGGTAATATGAGAATATTTTTGATAGGATAAAAAATGAAGATAACAATAGAAAATTTAGGTATTCTCAAACAGGCTGATTTTGAGGTTGGTGATCTGACTGTAATCTGTGGAAAGAACAAGTTGAAACAATTGCTCTGAAGTGTGGCGATAAAAATGGGCGATAAGTTGTTTGCCGGTTTGGTTATTTGTGTGTTTTTTTCACTGCCGGTCTGCAATATGACATCGAACATATAATGGATTATGAAAATTATCACGATAATCTACCGCCGGGTTTGTCAGCCCGCGACAAAAACCGCCACCTGATAACCGTAAGACTTACCAGATTATTGCTAAACCAAAACCTGCGTTGCGGCCTGTTCACATATTTTTCACCAACTGACAAGGATACATATATGCGTCCGAACGTACACTATAAAATCAACGACAACATGGCTGTCGAAGGCGGCGCCAATATCTTTTTCGGCGATTATCCACATACGTTTTTCGCCCAGTTTCATCGAAATACCAATATCTACGCCACCGTTCGTTACAACTTCTAAGGCATATTTGGAGCATTATTATGAAAATGTTATTTTTTCTGTTACAAAAACGAATTTCAGTTGCTGCTGTTATTGTTGTTATTGTTATTGTTGTCGGCCTATTTATCGCTACCGAACCGGTACTGTCTCAGACAAACAGGGATGTTCTATGCGCTGGTGTTGTGAGAATCGACATAACACCGGAAAAACCCGTCCATATGTCCGGTTATAGCAGGCCTGAAGGATTATCTCAGGGTGTGCACGACCCTTTATCGGCCCGGGTGGTCGCGTGGGAGAACAAAGGGAAACGACTGGTATTGATTTCCACCGATATATTAGGCTTCTACAATGGAACCGCAGATTACCTGCGAAAACATATTCTCGATGAATTTAAGCTCAAACCGTCTGAACTTTTTCTCAGCGCTGTTCATACCCACAGCGGGCCTGAACTCGCCATAGATAAGACAAAAAGCCACGCGAATAATCTCGAATATACCAAAGGCCTGAAGGACAAGCTGATCAAGGCAATTCGCGAAGCGTTCCGCAAAATGGAGCCGGTACATATCGGGGTCGGTGCCGGGTGCTCCCCGGTAGGTATAAACCGACGTGAAATGAGAATCGACGGCACCGGCTGGCCCAAGGCCAGTAAATTTATAAAATGTGGACGCAATCCTTACGGGCCCACC
>DAOVXR010000049.1 GCA_030636065.1 Sedimentisphaerales bacterium
AAAATCTCAATTTTTTTCAATTTCCAACTGGCATATGACTGGGATATGACGGAGTAGTGAGTAATTGCGGACACATTTGGGACAACATTGGCTGTTTTTAAGGGCAAAATGGGGAGAATTGTCAAAAAGGAAAGTCTTGTAAGTGTTTTACCTACAAGACTTTATAATAAATGGGCAGAAGTGGACTTGAACCACCGACACACGGATTTTCAGTCCGTTGCTCTACCAACTGAGCTACCTGCCCATACGAAGCATTTTAGAAAATCCTTACTCAAATGTAAAACAAAAAAACCGAGCAATTTATTGTAATCCGCGTTTATACTCTGTTTATGCTTGACGGATGTCAGCCGATGTTTTGCCGCGGACGAATAAGGAAATCAGCACCACGCCGCAGACAAGTGTTGTTACCATTGCGGACAGTACTGCGGCCCAGACTGCTCCTTTGAGTCCATAATCGCCCACATACCGCCAACAGACAATCACATTAACAGCCAGCCCCAGTCCCACCGCCACCATTCTGCTCTTGAACCGATGACAAGCTATTATAGCGTCGCCTAAAATCATCCCTACCAGCAGCAGGCACCCTGCGCATATCATCATAAAAAACAATGGCGCGTACTCCGCGTATTCTTCTCCATTTAGAATTCTCAGGATCGCCCGTCCCTGCCAGCCGACCACAATCAACCCCGCCAGCATTACCAGCATTGACGCGCCAAGGACAATGCCCAGCAGTTTCAGGAATTGGCGTTTGTTTTTGCCGAAGTATTGAGCCAGTCTCGGCAGGATTGCCTGATTGACTCCGTTTTGCACTGTCGTCATTCCGCTGACATACATCATAAACACTCCGTAATACGCCACTGCGGAATAGCCAAGTTTATGTTCGATAAAATACTGCGCCACCTGCTGATTCAATATAGCGAGTGTTACAAAAACACCGAGAGGAAATCCCAGACATATCAGCCGTTTCACAATCGTCAATTCCCACCGCAACTTCACTTCGACAAGTCGCCCGGCATACACACGATCATAAAACAGGATTACCAACAGCGTGGCAGCCAGCCAGCCGATTAACATCCAGTTGATATTATCCGTCCAGAACGGCATAAAAACCACCCACAGTAACACCAGAACAGTTTTACTGATCTGCGAAATCGCCCACAGTCGCATTCGTTCGCACTTCTGAAAAACCCCTAAATAAACGTCCGCCCAACTCTCCGATCCCCGCACCGCACCGGCACTCAAAATAATAATACATCTCTGCCAGTTCCAATCGCTCCATTGAACGGTACACAAGACCAGTAATACCACCATTAAAATAGTATTACTAACCAATCGGTTGGCAAGACAATGGCCGGGTTTGATATGACTATGGGTATCAGTAACAAAAACCGGCCGTAACTCCATATTGATTAAATAAGACAGCGGCGTTACCACCGCCAACGCATAAAGTACTCGGCCAACTTCAACACTGGCAAATTGCCGTGTCAGCAATACCACAATAACTATCCGCCCCCCTACGTATACCAGATTGCCCAGCACCGCCCACGCCGTATTGACCGACAGTTTTACTTTTTTGTGCCCGTTCACGGGTTTTTGTTCCTGTTAGCCCCTGCTGTTAGCAGGGGTTCTTAAGTAGGATGCCGATGAAATCGCACCATTGCCTTATTAGGCCCGAGGCCGTAAGTTACGTAGGATGGGCTTTAGCCCATGCTGTATAGCTGGGCGGATTGGGTGGCAGCCACCGAGTTTTCGAGAGGGATGACTATACGAAGAACAGGCGATGACCGACCTTGGCGACATGCTTTACGCGCAGCCTATGCAAAGCATAGGCATGGTTTCCTGTTTAGTCCCACGTTTTATGTGGGGTTTTAAAATAGTCTTATAGGGTTGGGCTTTGACCCACACATTCTTCTCTACCCTCTACTCTACACAGCTTCCATCCGTTCCTCGCCGATATAATCATAATAGCTCTGAGAGGCCTTCTCGAAGTAGCCGCCCTTTCGAGACTTGACTGCGTTAAGCACAACTCCGAACCGGCGCATCTTACAACCTTTAAGTTCCCGAATCATTCGCTGTGCCATTCCTCGCGTTGCATGCTCGGCATTGATTACCGCGATTATGCCGTCCACCTGACCGGCAATAATGTTAGCGTCTGTCACCAATAGTGAAGGAGGTCCGTCTAAAATAACAAAATCGCAATGTTGTTTCTGGTTCTCCAGAAAATCACACATACGCTTACTGTTGAGCAAATCAGCCGGATTCGGCGGTAGCGGACCGCTGTCGATCAAATCAAGGCCTTCGATCCCACTCGGTCGTATCGCGTCCGCCACTGTCGCCTGCCCTACCAGAATATTACTCAGTCCACGCTCCGACCCCTCCGCCGGAAACAGACGATTAAACGCCGGGCGACGGAAGTTCGCGTCCACCAACAGGACATGCCTTCCCTCTGCCGCCAGTGCTATCGACAGGTTCACGGCCGTCGTCGTTTTACCGCAACTGGCTGAACTGCTCGTGATCAGTATCGTTTTAAACTCAGACGGCGGAGCAATGAAAAACAGATTCGTCCGTAGTTTGCGGTAGGACTCGCTTATCAGAGCATGGGGATGGGTCATCGCCACCTTTTCGACACTAATCTTCTCTGTTCCCTCCTCTTGTTCATACAGGGGTATCGTTCCCAGCAGCGGCACACGCAGATGATGCTGAACATCACGGGGCGTCTGTACTGAATCATTCATAAATTCCAGTAAAAAGGCCAGGCTGAGCGAAACAGCCAGTCCTAATATCAAACCTCCCATGATAAATGACAACGGTTTTGGAAAGCTCCTCTCCAGCGGGGCCGAGCCATACTGGGCAATCTCAACCGGCACCCGATCGGGATCATTCATTTTTACGCTTATCGATTGTATTTCCTGCTCGATTACCGCCAGTTGACGATTAAAATTATCGACATCTTCCTGCGTTACCGCATAGCTCACCAGCTTCTGGTCCAGGTCCCGTTGCCGGCTGGAAACTTCTTCGTATTGGTTATTGACAATTTTCAATTGCTCCATCATGGAAAGGATTTGTCTTCTTATCATTTCCGTCTCCTGGCCGCCGTACTGTTGCTGCAATATTTGTTCACGGTTGGCCAATTGAGCCTGTCCGACATCAATTGTGCTCTGAATATCCTGCACCTGGCGATGCTCCGGCCCTAAACGTTTTATCAGCATATCACGCTGTTGAACAAGATTGGCAACCTGGCTGCGATACCCGTTCACCATAGGGTCCTGCTCAATCGCCATACGCACCGTGGACGAATAACCCTGCACCGCGTTAATCTGCTGTAACTGGGCTTCGTAAGTACGCAACTGTTGTATCTCCGATTCCAGTCCCAGCCTTTCTCCCTGCAGCAAACTCAGTTCCTGAAGAACCACTGTCCTGCCGCCCCCCGTCTGCCAGCCTGGCGTCTCGGCTCGTTGCGTCAAATCCACCAGCTTGCTCTGGCTGGTCCTTATCTTTGCATCCACCTCACGTCGCTGGGTAGTTAAGGCCTGCAGACTCCTTCGCAAAGAATTTGTCGCCGACTCTTCTCTCTGAAGCTGAAATTGCCTTAATGCCTCATCCAGTATACCTTTCGCTTCCTTCGGATTGGCGGCGACCATTCGCACCATCACGAACTCAGTATCCCTCCTCGGAAACGCCGAAAAACTTTTTTGCATATCCTCAAGACGTCTCTCAAGGTCGTCTTTTCTTTTTATATACCATTGCGTCTCTTTAACCTTTGTCCGTTCCAACACCTTGCTCAGAAAGGAATCATTGTTCAGAAGCTCGGCGTTACTGGCCGTTGCCATCGCAATCACGTCCTTGCGTGGTATGACACCACCCATCCCGAATAGTCCTCCCTGAAGCGGCATCTTGCAGCGGACAAAACCTACCGAAGTGTATTCCGGACTATACACCAGAAACATAAACCACAGTACCGCACTCAAAATTACGAACACCGTGGTAACAATTATTATCAGCCACATCCGCCGCCGAAGAATCCCCATCACGTCTTTGTACGTTATTCCCGTCCCCATAGCCGCCGATGGCACACCCTGCCGCCTTTGAGGAGCTTGCATCCCTGTTGCTGGTAGTGAAATTTCCGCTGTCATTTTTATATCCTCGATACTACAGTGCTTGCGATTGAATCTTCACATTGGTTAAGTAGGGTGCGATGTATCGCACCATTTATTTTATATTCTTCTCTTCTGCATTCTATCTTTTGCTTCTTTGCTTCCTTCGCTATCTTTTGTTTAGTCTCTTCTGTCTTCTGAATTCATCATTTCTTCTTTATTCAATATTTCTTTCCGCCATAGGCGGATTGAATGTTGGACGTTCAACTCTTCTGTTTCTGAATTCTGAATTCTTCTTTTCTCACTTTTCATCTTCTCTCTGCTGCTCAATTTCCGTCAGTAGCGTATTAATTCGTTCCAGCCACGCCGAGTCCCGCTGACTGACACTTTCCTGTAACTGCTTCTGAACCTTTCGTAGCCGCTCCAGTGCCTTCCCGTATTGTTTTTGTCCCTGCAATGCCTGAACAAGGTGATATTCATATTCCGGCGGCACATGGTTTTCGCTCCGCCGTTTTTCCTGTATCGCGCGTAGCATAATCAGTTCTGCCTGACCATAATCTTTCATTTTTGTCAGTGCCATTGCGTACGTATCCATTACATTCGTATTGGTACGATTCAGATCATACGCTTTTTTGGCCGTCGCTACTGCTTCTTCGTCGTGGCTGCCTGTTTCCAACAGCGCGTATGCGAGGTTATTCATAAGAGCTGCGTCATTCGGTCGTTTTTTCATTAGCTGCCGGCAAGCGTCAACTGCTTCCTGCCAGCGTTGTGCCCCAAGATATGTCACCATTAATTGCCGATCTATATTTTCCGAGAGATTCTCATTTGCTGACGACCGCGCCGCTTTCAGTTCGGAAATCTCCTGATCGACCCGGCCTTTTCCGCGATATATCCCAGCCAGCACCAGATGCATAGCTGTCCAGTCCGGTTTCGCTCGCAGCTTGTTTTTGCACCACTCTGACATCTTATCCACATCTCCTATTCTCCGCGCCCTCATCACCACCTGATCGCTCAGCGACGGCCTGTCCGACACCATATTCAGAATACTTTCGAACAGATTCAGTGCTTCTTGCGGCCGGTTCAATCGATAGGTCGCTTCTGCCTGATACAACAGCAGAGCGGCGTCTTCATAGCCTTTTTTCAGGTTCTGCGTCGCCAGTGTTGCTACCTGTTGATACTGTCCTGTTTTCAGCAATGCTCGCAGCAGACCATCCAGAGCCGCACGTTGTTCTTCGCCTGTTTCCCGGCTCACTTTCCAGGCACTTTGCATCAGTGCCAGTCCTTTTTCGTATTGACGCGTTGCCCGGTCTCTCTGTTTTTTGAGCAGGTATTTATCTCCTGATTGCATACTTGCCTGCGCCGCCTCGACATAGAGTTTGGCGTCATTGGGATAGACCTTGATGATATTGGCGTAGAGACGTTCCAGGTCTGCCAACCGACCCCGCTTTTTCAGCATCCTCACCAACATCTCCCTCGCTTCCGTATAACCTGGATTCTGTTCTACTGTTGCCTGCAGTTCGTCGATTGCGTCATCATGGAATCCCAGGCTCCAGTTCACCTGCGTCAGCAGCATTCGACCTAAGTTACTCCCTGATGATTCGAGAGTACGTAGTTTTACCAGTGAATCCATTGCTTCCTGAAATTGTTCGTTATAATAGAGCGCCTGGCTTTTGATCAGCAGTGCCAGACGATTTTGACTGCTTTTCGCCAGTGCCTGATCCGCATACGCCACTGCTTCTACGTACTTTGTTCGCCGCAGCGACACTTTTGCTGACAATAGCATCGTAGCCACTGAATCGGGATATTCCTGTTTCATCTGACTATCTAACAGTGCCTGGGACTGTTCTTCCTGACCCATATCCAGTAAAGTTTCGATATGCCGTGTCAACAGGTACTCACTGTCTTCTTTTTCACGTAGTTGACGAAACATATCCAGCGCTTTACCATATTCCTTCATTCTGCTGAACAGTTCCGCCAGCATAATCTTACTTTGTTGTTTGTCTTTGAACTCTTCTAATATTTTTTCCAGCACTTCTGCTGCCTTCTGGAGTTGTCCCTGACGTGCATACAGATCGCCGAGTTTGACCATCGCCTGGTATTTTACTTCACCGCTGTTTTGTTTTATCATATCCTGCAGCAGTTTTTCATCCTGTCTCTTTTTGCCTGTGCTCCGCAGAAAATCCCCGTATTCCGCCACCAGTTCCACGGAATCAGGATTTTTTTCGATAGCCTGTTTGAATATCTTTTCCGCCTCTGCCCACAATTGGTTTCGCTGTTGGTCATCAGTTGCCGCCCTTGCATACAGGTAATGTACTTTCGCCAGCACAACGATATTCTGTACATTACCCGGATCACGGGAGATTAAATATTTACACGTTTGGACAACCTCATTATATATCTGCGCCAACGCTCCTATATGCGCTTTTTTAACACTTTCCGCCATACCCGGCGAATTCACTTGATCCGCCAACTGCACTATCCAAAAGGATTCGTATGTTACTAATAGTTGGTTCGCCGTCAGGTTGGATGGTTCCAGGTTCAACACTCGTTTAATTAACACCAACATCGACTTGATCTGCTCGGACGGCAGACGGCTCAGCCCGCCTTGCGAATGCATATTGTGCATCATAAGCATCAGTGTGTTGTTAGCTGCCACATTGCTGAAATCCTGCGACACAGCCATTCGTACCTGTTCGAGCGATTCTTTACCTCGCCTCAGTTGGCCATAGACTCGCGACAGGCTCAGATGGCCTTCGACTGAAATAGGTCGCCTTTCCAGATAGCTTTCCAGCAGGTTTGCCGCGTCGTTCCATTGTTGTTGCGATTGTTTCAGATGGGATTCATAATACAATCCCTGGACCGAATCAATTTTATTGATCTTGGCCAACAGGTCTTCCGCTCCGGCCCAGTCTTTCAGCCCGACTACTGCTCGAAATTCACTGCTTAGCGCCTCCAGATCATCTTTTTTGATACCTCTCGCCGTACTGAATTGTTCTTTCGCCAGTTCCCAGTTGCGTTGTGCCGTTTCCTGGTCCTGCCCAAGTACATTTTCGCGTGCCCGCGCTGCGTAATAGCTTCCCAGTCGTACCGCGCGATTAAAAGGGTCCTTGGTGTTTTTTATAGTCTCAAGGGCAATCTCCGATAGTCTCTCTGACGGCACATTAGCAGCGTCCGGTTCCTGCAATATCTTCTGTATCTGCTGAAATCTTATGTTCTCCGGTTCCGCCTGAACCGCCGCCGACACTATTTGCCGCAACTGGTCATAAGACGGCACGCCTTCCCTGACCTGCGACATCATGGCCCGATATAATAAAATGACTACTTCTTCATCTCCGGGAATTTCTTTTGCCAGTTTGACTAATGCTTTGATCCGGTCGGCTGCGTCTTTATGAGACCGGCCGCGCAACAACTTTATTGCTCGACCATCGTCCCCCAAACCGCTTATTGCCTCCTGTGCTTCTTCGTAGCGCCCCAACACCAGCAGTGCCTGGGCCTTGATCTTCAGCACCTTTTCCTGAAACGGTACATCCGGACTGTATTTGCTTTCGTAGGATTTTATCAGTTCCAGCAGGTTGAGTTTATTCTGCTGCCCTGGAAACTCCGAAATCACATCGATATACGACATATAATCCTGTGCCGGACGGATACCTTTGGACAATACCTGTACCGCGTATTGTGCCGCCAAACTACGGTATTTGGTCTCTCGTAAAACCTCGAACAGTTTCCATTTCAGACGGACTGCCATTGCTCCGCCTGTATCGCCCAGTTCCATCTGCCGATTGGCGTCATAAATATCTTTTATGCCGTCCTCTTGCCGTCCTTCCGCCAACGCGATTGTACCACGAGCCACCTTCGTCAGGACATCGTCTTCGCCCAGCGACTCACTCAATTCTTTTAATCGCTTCCGGGCCTGCTCGATGTAAATTGTTTTTTGATTCTGATTCTCCTCCTGCTCTGCCAGCTTCGCGCAAACCTCCACTAATGCTGGTATAATTCTGCCGAAACGGGTAATACTCACCAGTCTTCGGCGGGCACCTTGCATATCCTTGGCATTCGGCTTGTCCAGCGTTTCTCGCAGCAGATCATACGCAGCTGTCAGATTAACCTGTGGGCTTTCGGAATAACGTGCCCGTATTAAATATAATTGCGCCAGCGCAGCCGGCCATTCTGCCTGCGTATCGTCGCATTGAACAGCCTGCTCATATATCTTGATCACTTCATCTACATCGTCCAGTCTTTTCAGTCGGGACTGAATTATTTGTGCCTTGACGACATAAAACCGCCCTTCATTTTTGAAGCGGCTGATACAGCTATTGACATCTTCCAGCATCTTGCCGTAGAATGCGTCTGCCTCTTTTTGTAGTTTGGCTCTTTCAGCCTCGCCTTCAGCCAACATCGCCTGACGGTACAGATTGCTTGACCAGGGCCGAAGGTATGTATTAAACAGATTCAGATGCGCTTCTACATCTTCCGGATTCTTTTCGACTGCCAGGCGAAGATATTGCTCGTCTTTGGCCAGGTATTCTGCCCTTTCTTCTTTTGACTCGCTTTTGCGCATATCCAGCATCGCCAGGTTTGCGAACAGTTGATATGCCGTAACGTTCTTCTCGTCCAGCGACAGTGCTTTGTTCAGCATTTCTTCTGCCTGCGTTCGCGTCCCCGTAGGGTCGTCGCTCGCCTCTAACGCCAGCAACGCCGTCAGCGAATGTCCTTTCATCATATACCCATAAGCATCATTTGGCCGAAGCTC